>WFUQ01000211.1 GCA_015484935.1 Gammaproteobacteria bacterium | reverse complement strand
TCTACCGGACCATCAGAGCCAGCAAGTTGTGGAACGTCATCATGACATCCACCTATGATTATGCCGAACCCGGTTTTATCCTCATCGACCAGTACAACGAGATGAACAATAACTGGTTCTGTGAAAATATCCGTACCACGAATCCCTGTGGTGAACAGGGATTGCCCGAATATGGTGCCTGTCTGTTAGGTTCGATCAATCTCACACGTCTGGTGAAACAGCCATTCACCGATGCGGCGGCGTTCGATTGGGAGACCTATCGTGAAGTGATAAAGATATTTACCCGCATGCTGGATAATGTCGTCGAGATCAATGGTCTGCCGCTGCAACAGCAACGCGATGAGATCAGAAACAAGCGTCGTCACGGTATGGGCTATCTCGGTCTGGGCTCTGCTCTCACCATGATGGGCATCCGTTATGGTTCGGATGCGTCACTGGCATTCACCGAGCAGGTCACCTGTGAGCTGGCGTTGTCAGGTTGGCAGTGTGCACTCGAGCTGGCGAAGGAGAAGGGTGCAGCACCGATCCTGGAACAGGATTTTACTGTTAGCTCAGAGATGTTGCATCGTCGTCCCGAGATGAAGGCAGATGGCTGGAAGGTCGGAGACAGCATCAAAGGAAAAGTGTTGCACGCGAAATACAGCCGATACATGCAGCAGCTGGCTGAGGTCGATCCTGATCTGGTCGAGCAACTGGCTGAGACGGGCGCGCGCTTTACTCATCACAGTTCTATCGCACCGACGGGCACCATCGCCCTGTCGATTGCCAATAATGCCAGCAATGGCATCGAACCGAGTTTCGCGCATCATTACTCGCGTAACATCATACGTGAGGGCAAGAAATCGAAAGAGAAAGTAGATGTATGGTCGTATGAGCTACTGGCCTACCGTGAACTGATCAACCCGGAAGCGATGCCGTTCGCCGATGATGAGGCAGGAAGATTACCGGATTACTTCATCAGCGCAGATGATGTCACCCCGAAACAACATGTCGATATCCAGGCGGCAGCACAGAAGTGGATCGATTCGTCCATCTCGAAAACAGCGAATATACCGACGGATTATCCTTATGAGGATTTCAAGAATATCTATATGTACGCCTACGACAACAACCTGAAAGGTTGCACCACCTTCCGTTTCAATCCGGAAGTTTTTCAGGGCGTGCTGGTGAAAGAACAGGACCTGGAGAACACGCTATATCGCTTCTCTCTCGAAGGCGGTGAGGTGGTAGAAGTGAAAGGCAATGAGGAAGTCTTCTACGATGGCGAGACGCATACAGCGGCCAATCTGTATGACGCATTGAAGGAAGGGTATTACGGTAAATTCTGAAAAAAACAGTATCAAGGTGACAGATATGACGATCGAGATAAAAACAAAAATTGTCGGTTACGAGGTGGTCGGCGAAGATAGTGAGGATACGGTAATAAAAGCGGAGCAGCCAGAGCAGCCGACCGCCGAGATCATACAGATGCACGAGAAGCTCGAACGACCGGAACTGTTGCTGGGTTCGACCTACAAGATAAAAACACCCCAGTCAGAGCATGCGCTCTACATAACCATCAATGATGTCATCCTGAATCAGGGTACCGAGCACGAGAGTCGGCGCCCGTACGAGATATTCATCAACTCGAAAAACATGGACCATTTCCAATGGATAGTCGCACTGACGCGTATCATCTCAGCTGTTTTCAGAAAGGGTGGCGATGTCACGTTTCTGGTCGATGAATTACGCAGTGTATTTGACCCGCGTGGCGGCTATTTCAAGAAGGGTGGAAAATACAAGCCATCACTGGTCGCTGAGATCGGTGATGCCATCGAGTGCCACATGAAGATGATAGGCATAATAGAAGACAAGGAACTGGATGAGTGTCAACGCAAGATGCTAGCGGAAAAACGCAAGGAATATGAGTTGATACAAGGGGCGGGCGGTACGGAGCAGGACGATACCGAGACTGGTGATTTCCCGCCAAATTCACAGTTGTGTAAAAAATGTAACACCAGAGCAGTGATCAGTATGGACGGGTGTATGACCTGTCTGAATTGTGGTGACTCAAAGTGCGGTTAGACGATGATGATACTGCCCTGGTTATACCTGCTCGCCTGGAACGAAGCGGACAGAAAAAACTGAATTGGCCTGCTATGAAGTTCGGGGCTGTGAATCTATTGACGCTGCCACCTGCATGGTTTTGTTACAGAAACCTGACAGCTTGGAAGTTTTCTTTGTATTTTTCTCAGATTTAGCAGTATTGCTGTTGTCTGATCGTCGCAGGAAACCCTGCGTACTATCAGACAACAGTGATGGTCGATGCAGGATTACTGCATATAGCTTACAGTGAAAGCTGAGAATTTCTTCACCACTTCAGTAATCGGGTCAACGAAAGAAACAGTTGAGGTTTTGCCGAGTAGACCGCCTTCGCTGTAGTCTGCTGTAATGTCATATTTGGCGACGACCCGGCCATTATCTTCGATCGAGATAACACCTTTTAATACAGTTTTTGAACCGAGAAGTTTTGCTGTGACATCGCCACCCGGCAATGGTGCAGTAAGGTGGGTCAACTTGACTTTCATGTCTACGCCTTTGCTGCCATGCAGCTCAGTAGCATCTGCCTCGAGTTTAGATCTAATCATGACAGAGATCGTATCTGAGTCAACAGCATCGGACTTTGTTACCTCAATCGATTTAACCGAGATATTGCCGACGTAGCCATCAGCAGGTTTCACCAGAAACGGTTTACTGATGCAGCCTGTCAGAATAATGCTTGCCGCAAATAAGCTTGCTACGAATACGGCGTTTCGTTTGATTGAGATAATCATAGTGGATTAATTTCCTTGGTTTGAGTAAGTTTATTGTCACATATCGATAGTAGTAGAGAAATCAACAAACAGTGCCAAATCATGATCGTTGTGATATATCTGTTAGATTTGTCTTGTATCATTGATATCAGGTGTATGATTGAGCGAAGGCAATCGAGATTGCAGACACTACATAACATGACAAACTTCACAAACGTGCGCGATATCAGGATAGTGTTCTTTCTGATATCGCTGTCATTTATAGTGGTTGACAATGTCGCATCTGAAACCGGATCGGAAACATTACCCTTGCAG
>WFUQ01000210.1 GCA_015484935.1 Gammaproteobacteria bacterium | reverse complement strand
TCTATAAGGCGCGTAATTCTAGCATTTTCACCCGGTGCAGTGTGTAGTCGAGCCAAGCTGCCTGCTGAACATCATCCAGCAGGCAGCGCCGATATACCGCTATTCCCAGGTCAGCGTACCATTCAATGTGACAGGTGCTGTCGCCAGAGTCGCGTCTCTGGCATCCACGGGCAATGACAGATTATTGAAGGTAGTGGTTTTGCTTGTCGGATTGATAGATAGATTGGCACAATCTACAGGTGTTGGTGTTGCTTCACAGTCCAAAGAGTAGAAGTAGATCTGGGAGATGTCGTCTGGTGACCGCATGGTCAGTGCGATGCTGGCCGGGGTTTCACCAACCGCTATAACAACCAGTGTTTTAAGCAGACTGGCACCCCAGGTTACTCCACTGATACTGAATACATTTTCTTCGGATGAGATGGTGGCTTGAAAGCTGTCACCAACCACGGCAGTATCAGCCCCGGAGAGTGTCAGTAAACCAAAATTACCGCTTCCCGCTCCGCCGGTTCCACCAGTACCACCCGTTCCACCGGTACCACCCGTTCCTCCACTACCAACGAGACTCACCAGCGTATCGATGAAATGATTTTGGGCTGAGGTGATAGCGACCATGGGGCTGGGGCTGCCTCGCAGGAAGTCGATGGATGCCTGTACGTTGATTTCGAAGTTACTGGTGGACTGGCTGAAGTCGATGGATTGTCCTGATGCATTTGCGATAACGACGCTGTTGATCTGGATGCCATTGGTGGCATCGCCGTCCGCATCCAGCGTCTGCAGGAAGCGCAATATATTGGTCACTGTCTGATCGGTTACATCAGTGGCGCCGGGCACCAGATCCAGTGGTGTGATGGTGGCTTTCGCTGTGACCGTACCGATGAGGATGTCACCGATATAAAAACTGACCGTTTCACCTGCAACATAGTTGAATGTTCCGTTTGCATCGGTGTTGCCCGACATGCTGGCAGTGGTATAGCGCAGACCTTCTACAGCTGAGTCGAGGAACGTGCCTGTCAGTGTGGTGCTTGAGCCGCCACTACCGCCTCCACATGCAGACAGGATGAGGGCAAGTGCAGTAATCAGGTATAAACGTAGTTTCATAATATTTTTCTTGTGCGGCATTTTAAAGCGGTGCGTTCATGTCAGAACAGAAGTTTCCAGTGTTGGCAGATGCTACGTGATTTCAGAATGTATTCTGTGACTGTTTCCACATTTCTCAGGTGCCGATAGCTATGTCATCACAATACAAGAATGTAAGCATCAGATATCTTTGCTCACTGTCAGGTAATTTCCAGACTAAAGCACGTTAAACTGACCGTATGTTAGAACAATTATTGATGAATATCTGGACAGTGGTACTGGATACGGCTTTCTGGTTGCTGATCGGTCTGCTGGCGGCAGGCTGGATCAAGGTTTTTATCCCGCAGGATGCCATGCGCCGCTGGGTGGGCGGTAAGGGTATCGGGGCGATATTACGCGCGGCACTGTTGGGTGCACCGCTACCACTGTGTTCCTGTGGTGTCTTGCCGGCAGCGATAGGCTTGCATCGGGCGGGTGCCAGCAAGGAAGCGACGGTTTCGTTTCTGATCTCGACACCTGAAACCAGCATCGATTCAGTGACCGTCACCTATGCACTGATGGGGCCGGTGATGGCTATCTATCGTCCGATTGCGGCACTCACCAGCGCAGTGGTGACCGGCATGATGACTGCGCTGATAAAAGAGAGTGCGATACCTGCTGTCAGTTCGGAGTCGGCAGTGGCGAGTTGCTGTGGCAGTAGTGAACCGGATGAAGAAGCCGCAGCAGAGACAGCCAGCTGTTGCAGTGCCGAACCGGTGACCACATCGTGTTGTGCGTCAGAGGAAACGGAATGCACACAGGAGGCTGCACCGCGATTACATACCCGCTGGTTTATGGCGATACGTTATGCCGGTGCCGAATTGCTGGATGATATCGCTGTCTGGCTGGCGGTCGGTATCGTACTGGCCGGGGTGATGTTGACCTTCATCCCGCCTGACTGGCTGGCACAATGGGGCAGTGGTCTGCCTGCCATGTTGTTGATGTTGCTGGTGGGTATCCCGATGTATATCTGTGCCGTGGCCTCGACACCTATCGCGGCTGGCTTATTGCTGGCAGGGGTGTCACCGGGAGTGGTGCTGATCTTTTTACTGGTCGGTCCTGCGACCAATATCACCAGTTTCGCGCTGGTGAAACGGGAGCTGGGCAATGCGGTCACGGCGGTGTATTTTTTCGGTGTGGCAGCGACCAGTCTGGTGATGGGGATATTGCTGGAATGGTTATTGAAAACCAATCAATGGCAGGTGACAGCCGAGCTCGGACATGCGCATGATCTTCTGCCTCACTGGTTGAGCGTGGGCAGTGCGATCGTGTTGCTGCTGCTGGCGATAAAACCGTTGCGACGAAGATTGTTGCCGGTACTGGGCTGAGCCTGGCGATACATACGCATACTGACCCGAAAGCGGTATAATCCGCGGTTTCAAAATCGACCCTGTATCCATTATGTCTCTGATCAAACCTTTTGCCGGTTTACGCCCTGTTCCCGAACGCGCTGAAGAAGTGGTAGCCCCGCCTTATGACGTACTCAATACCGCCGAAGCACGTGAACGCGCCGCGGGTAAGCCATGGAGTTTTCTGCACATCTCCAAGGCGGAGATAGATCTGCCCGAAGGTACTGATCCCTATGATGCATCTGTGTATGCGCGTTCCGCTGAAAACCTGCAGACCTTGCTGGATGAAGGCATCCTTCGGCGTGATGACAAAGCCTGTTATTACGTCTATCGCTTGACCATGGGCGAGCATGTGCAGACGGGGCTGGTGGCCGTCGCGTCGGTGGCAGAGTACGACCGCAATCGTGTGCGTAAACATGAGTACACCCGTCCGGCGAAAGAAGATGACAGGGTACGTCAGATCGAGGCCTTGAATGCGCAGACCGGTCCGGTGTTACTGGCATATCGGTCACAATCCGATGTCGATAGCATCCTTGCCGAAGTCGCGGCGACCGAACCGTTGATCGATGTTACGGCCGATGATGGAGTGCAACATGCGTTCTGGGTAGTGGATGATGATGCCACTATCGAAACCTTGACCGCAGCCTTCGATGCCATGGATGCGATCTATATCGCGGACGGGCATCACCGTTCTGCATCAGCTTCCCGTGTCGCCAAAACCAAGGGCGGGGACGGTGAAGCCAACAGTGATTATTTCCTGTCGGTCATCTACCCACACGATCAGATGAAGATCCTGGATTACAACCGTGTGATCAAGGATCTCAATGGTCAGAGCAAACAGCAGATCCTGGATAAGCTGGCAGAATCGTTCGTCGTCACCGAAGAAGACACAGCAGTCTCGCCAGCGACCGAAGCCGAGTTCGGCATGTATATCGACGGCCAATGGTACCGCTTGAAGATCGACCCCGCATTGATTCCTGCTGATCCGGTCGCACGACTGGATGTGTCGCTACTGGCCGACAATGTCATCGACCCCATACTCGGTATAAAAGATCAACGCACCGACAGCCGTATCGATTTCGTCGGTGGTATCCGTGGTCTGGGCGAACTGGAAAAACGTGTCGATAGTGGCGATATGGCGATCGCGTTCTCTTTCTTTCCGACCAGTATGGAAGCGCTGATGGCAGTAGCCGATGCCGATGAAGTCATGCCACCCAAATCGACCTGGTTCGAACCGAAACTGGCTGATGGTCTGGTGTCGCATGTACTGGACTAGATCTTTTGCCGCGAAGGGCGCGAATAACGCCAATGTAAAACCTTCTGTATGACAAGAGTTCTCCGGTAAAGATCAAACCGGTTGTGCAAGCAACAAACTTCAGATGAAAAAAGCAAAAACCCTGGCCGCAAACAACGCGAAGCTCGCCAAATTGCCTGAGTTGTTATCGACTGAGTGACACGCTTAGCAGGGATTTTACCATCGCGTTATTCGCGCCCTTCGCGGCTAAGTTTTTCTATTATTACTACCTTACATAACGAATAGAATGGCGTTACACTCAGGGCTTCTATAAGGAGACCGTATGCCGCTATCTGAATCTGTGCTCATCATCATGGCGCTGTTGGCGACGGGTATCGTCGCTTCGGGGTTGTTCCGAAAACTGCCGATTCCCTACACTGTGGTACTGGTTCTCATCGGCATGTTGCTGTCGAGTCTGAGTAGTCATTGGCATATACTTGCTCCTCTTCAGGAATTGCATCTGACACCCGATCTGGTGTTGTTCATCTTCCTGCCGGCACTGATCTTCGAATCCGGTCTCAACCTTAATTCC
>WFUQ01000209.1 GCA_015484935.1 Gammaproteobacteria bacterium | reverse complement strand
GATCAGGATGCTATCACTGATGAAGAGATAAGCGGCTACCAGTTATTCAAACAATATGGCTGCGCGAGTTGCCACCAGGGCATCAACGTCGGTGGCAATCTGTATCAGAAGTTCGGAATCTTTTATGACTATATCGCAGAACGCGGCAATCCGACAAAGAGTGATCTCGGACGGATGAATATCACAGGAAAGCGTTCCGATAAATATGTATTCAAAGTCCCGTCGTTACGTAACGTAGCTGTCACTGCCCCCTATCTGCACGATGGTCAGGCAGAGACACTGGGTGAAGCGATCTACATCATGGGCAAAACGCAGCTCGGTCGCGAACTCAACAACGAAGATATATTTTTGATCAGTCTCTTTCTAGAGACATTAACAGGCAAGTACAAAGGAAAGTATCTGGATGAATATCAACAGTGAAAGTTATCTGCATATGAATAGTCGTGCCAGTCAGATCGCCAGCATAGGGGCGCTGTTTATCACTATACTGCTGTTCTATTTCAACAGCAGTTTTGTGAACTCGCCACTATCGAGCCCATTGGATACCGGAAAAAGTCTCCAGCAGTATCAGACCCAGCTGCATAGAGATATCCTGCGCTATCGTAACAACAGTATCAACCAGTACGATACATTAAACGAATCACTGGAACAGGTAAAAGATGCGACCGACAGATTAGCCCGATCAGGTTCGTTCGCAACTGACGAAGTGATGCAGTCACTCATCAATCAGATCGAAATTGCAGTCGGTGAGCAGGAGCTACTGGTTGAACAGTTCAAGACCTACAATGCGATCGCACAGAACTCGCTGTCGTATTTCTATCAGTTGAGCAGTGAACTGTATGACAGCAATAACACCAGCGCGTCGAACCTCACTCTGGGTAGATTGACCACTCTCGTTCTTGAGTACACGAACAACCCGACCCAGATGAGAGCGATGGACATCTACCCCATCGTCGATAAATTAAATTCGAACCCGGACTACCGCCTGAAATCGCTGATCAACCACAGCCTCATGGTCGTGGAAAAACTGCCGGAACTCGATGCCATCGTCGAACAGTTCAACAGTCTGAACATCGATTACCTGATTGAAGAAGTGCTGGAGCGCATCAAAACCGAACAGATCAAACATCTGAACAACACCAAATATTTCAACATCATGCTGCTGCTTGGCTGTATCACGCTGATCGGTTATATCTGGTATCTGTTCTCGGACCTGAAACGGAACCGGAACACACTGGCTCAATCCAACATCAGTCTCAACAAGGAAGTGAGTGTACGCAAACGTACTGAAGCTGCCCTGACGACACTGGTACAGGATAATGCAACCGATGGTAACAGCATCTGCGCCCTGCTCGAATCAGTCAAACACGCCTTGAAGACCAGATGCGTGTATATCAGTTACCTCGACAACGATGAACAGGCTCGACTGACCTACATAAACAGCGATAAGTTTATCGAAGATTTTGTATACGAACTTCAGGACTCACCCTGCATCGATGTCGTCAACGATGGTCGCCTGTACTACAACGAAGGTTTCAATCAGTACTTCCGCAAATGGATACCAGAGCTGATCGAAGATGCAGAGAGTTATTTCGGTGTCGCCATCAAGAACGAAAAAAACCAGACTATCGGCGTGCTTGCGACGATTGATGATAAAGCAATCGATAATGTACTACTGTTCGAGAACATACTCAATCTGGCAGCATCGAAAGCTACCATCGAGATCGCACGGACCGAATCGACACTCAAGAGTAAACGCTACCAGCAAGGCTTGCTGGATATCGAAAACTGGTCTGCCAGTGCACTGCTGCATTCACACGAGCAGGAAGAGCTTCTGAACAAGGCCTGTGAGACCGCATTGAAACTGACCGATGCCTCGCTCGCCGCTACACCTATCGTGGCACCGGATAATGAACACTTCACCTTCATCGGCGCTAAAGGACATCAATCCTCGAAACTCAGAAAAATAACCATGTCACTGAATGGCAGCAGCCTCTGTGCGCATGCCATCCGTCACAACGAAGCGCTGAATATAGATGATATCCGTAGTGATGTCCGTTCGAGAAAACTGGTGGAAAACAAATTCGAAGTCTCGGCTGCCTTTGTCACACCGGTCAATATAAAGAACAGCACCTATGGTGCGCTCACCTTATTCAAGAAGACAGGGACTTTCAATGAGATCGACAAACGCCTGATCGGTCAGTTAGCAAGAAGCATAGAGATCCTGCTCACCAATCACTGCCTGTTACAGGATCTCGAAGCAGAGAAGGAACGGGCGGAAGTGACCTTGCATTCGATAGGTGACGCGGTGATCACGACCAACGTGCAAGGCGAAGTCGAGTACATGAACCATATCGCCGAATCCCTGACCAACTGGGGACTGCATCAGGCGCGCGGTCTTCCGGTGCAGGATGTATACCGTATCCTCGATCACGAGACCCGCGAACCGCTGCACAATCTGGTTGAGGTCTGCCTGTCTCACGGTACGGCCATCAAGAAAAGCATGATCACATTATTGTCAAAATGCGACCATGAGCGCGAGATAGAAAGTTCGATGTCACCGATCACGGATAATGGCGGCAACATCCAGGGTATCGTCATCGTGTTCCATGACGAGACGGAGAAACGTCACATGGAGCATATCATCCGACATCAGGCGACACACGACGCTCTGACCGGACTGGCGAACAGGAATGAGTTTGATCGACAGCTATCCGAACACATCTACGATGCTCGCCACAAAGAGAACCAGCAACACATTCTATGTTACCTGGATCTGGATCGTTTCAAACTGGTCAATGACACTTCCGGTCATGATGCCGGTGATGAACTGATCAGACAGGTGACACGACTCCTGCAATCCTGCCTACGTGCAGGTGATGTCATCGGCAGACTCGGTGGTGACGAGTTCGGCATCATCCTTGAAAATTGCACATCTGAAGGTGGCAAGCAGATCGCACAGAAGATCATCGATATCATCAACGATTTCCAGTTCAAATGGGATAACCAGATATTCACGATCGGGGTCAGTATCGGCATGGTCGCGATCAACAGTGACTCGACCGATTCACTGGAAGTGATGAAACTCGCAGACGTCGCCTGTTACACCGCCAAGGACGCTGGCAGAAATCGTGTATACGAATACCAGCATGAAGATGCCGCCATGGCCAAGCGTCAGGAGGAGATGCGTTGGGCATCCCGCATCTCGCACGCGCTCGATAATAACAAGATCGTACTGTATGCACAGGAGATACGCTCACTGCAACATTCAGAGACACAACAACATCTGGAGATACTGGTACGCATGCTCGATGACAGCGGAGAGATCATCACACCGAACGCATTCATCCCGGCTGCCGAACGTTACAACCTGATGTGCGATGTAGACAGATATATCATCAGCAACGTTTTCTACATGATCAGCAAGAACGATCACCTCGACTGCATGTACTCCATCAACCTTTCCGGCAACTCATTGAATGATGAAAATATCGCAGACTATATCAGGAACAAGATAACGGAATACCACATATCGCCTGACAAACTGTGTTTCGAGATAACCGAAACAGCCGCCATCTCCAATATCTACAAGACACGCAAGTTCATCTCCGATATACGGGAACTGGGTTGCAAGTTCTCGCTGGATGACTTCGGCAGCGGGTTGTCATCATTCGAATACCTGAAGAACCTGCCTGTCGATTACCTGAAGATAGATGGATGTTTCGTTCGGGATATGGTCAACAACAAGACCGACCATGCGATGGTAGCAGCGATCAACGAGATCGGACACGTCATGGGTATCAGCACCATCGCTGAATTCGCAGAGAATGAAAACATCATCCAGACGCTGAAAGAGATCGGTGTCGATTTCGTTCAGGGTTACGGGGTGCACCGCCCTGCACCGCTGGAAGAGATCATCAGCCAGCAACTCGGCACGATCAATCAGTACATCGCTTAGCACGCTTCAATCGCTTTATCATGAACCGCGCCGGATTCAGGTGATCCAGTATCGATCCGGCGACCGGAACCGGCGTAGCTTCTACAAGACTGACGATGATCTCTGCCGACAGAAATGCAGAGGTCAATCCTCTCGCCCCGTGTGCAACATTGATATACAGCCCCGCGATATGTTGCGCCCCGGGGTATAGTCCGGCGCGCTTACCATGACGCAGATCGTGATACACCTGTTCAAAAAACGACACATCATGAACCGCCCCTACTACGGGTACGCGATCCAGACTGTTGGCACGAAAAGACACCCTGCCGTTCAACTCTGCCGCCGCCAACTTCAACCACGGCTGAAGTCTCGCCAGTTTTGCCATATTGTCGTCATGATCACGTTGAGACAAACCTCTATCGTCAGACTCATCATAACTGGCACCGGCATAAAACATCCCTTCATAGGCAGGCGTGCTGTAGGACTCAGCGGACAATGGCACGTGAGCCGGTTCGCCACAACAGGCAGCAGGAATACCACTCAGTTGACCACGTGCACGACTGACGGGAAATTCACCGACACCGGCTATCTTATCCACATCACCCGCATTTGCGATCACCACATGCGATGCCTGCGCGATGTGCCTGTCGCCTTCCCCTAACAGCTCGATCCCCTGCTCGACCCGTCTCACATCTGTGACCGTATCATGTATCAATGTGATCGAATCAGAACAGCGTTGATATATCGCCTGACAGCATCTCTGTGGTCGCAACCAGCCTGCGTAACGATTGCATAACCAGCTGTAGTCAGCTGTCAATTCTGTTTCTGCCGATTGACGCAATACCGGCTGCAAAAAATCGATAGCCAGCAACTTGTCTGCCTTGCGCGGATCAAAACCACATTCGACACCAGACGGGAACCAGAAAGGCTCATCGCTGTTCTGTTGCAGTTGTTGATAGCACTGTCGAGCGAACATCAAGGCTTGCAGGTCAAAAAAACTGTCACGCTCATCATCCATCGATAGACGCGGCAACACCAATCCCGACGGATTCCCGGAGGCACCGGCTGCGATCTGTCGTTCCGCATCGATGAGCAAAATCTTCCAGCCGCGCTGACTGAACTGCATCGCCGTCGTCAGCCCTGCGATTCCTGCACCCACGATTGCAACCACTTTTTCAGTGGCTTCCTGCTTCACCGGCAGTTCAAACCACGGCAGCACCGACTGCCGGTTATCACTCTGATAACGTCCTGTCAGCATCTCACGCTTGCTGCCAAAACCCGGTACTTTCTGAATACTGAATCCCGCTGCCTGCAATCCACGCCGGACATCACCTGCTACCGTATAAGTCGCAAAGCTGGTTGCGGTATGACTGTTGTCCGCCATACTGGCAAACAATCTATGACTCCACATGGCGTGATTCTGTGATGGCGAAAACCCGTCGAGGAACCAGGCATCGACACGTATACGCACATCGTCGATCAGGTCTTCGATATCACCTATCAGTAAAGTCAGGCGGACACGGTTATCAAACAACGCAATCCTGTGCCATCCCGATACTGGCTCAGGATAGCCGCGCAACAGTTCTGCAAACTCATCTGCCAACTCAGGAAACCGTTGCGCGATACTGGCGATATCGTCCGGATGCAACAGGTGTTTTTCGATGGAGACATAATCCAGACTGACACCGTCTTCTGCGGCATCCAGAAAGGCTCTGACCGTCGCCACAAAATTCAGCCCGGTGCCAAAACCGGTCTCGAAGATACTGAACGATCGTTCAGTCACTGCGAAGCGCTCGATCAGATTATTCCCCTGTATAAATACATGGCGGGTCTCCTCGATACCACCCTGCGCAGAATAATACACATCTCCGTAGACCGGGTTATAGGGTACACCGTCTTGCCAGTGTAATTTCAGATACGACATTTTGTAGGGAAGGCAATCAATTGTGAGGTAAAATAAACGGATTCAGTATCGATAGATACCCGATTCTACTTCACTCAAGAGAACCATGAGCAAAATAACGCTACCTTCCAGCTTTCATATGGACGATAAAATCATCCTGATCACCGGCGCCGGAGACGGCATAGGCAAAGCCGTGGCACTGGCATGTGGCAAAGCCGGTGCCACCGTCATCCTGCTGGGCAAAACCGTACAGAAACTCGAACTTGTCTATGACGAGATCATCAGACTGGGCGGCCCGGAACCGGCCATCTACCCGATGAATTTCGAGGGTGCATCTGCTGATGACTACCAGGAATTACAGACGAACATCGACAAGGCGTTCGGTCGCCTGGATGCCTTGTTCAACAACGCAGGCTGGCTAGGTGCCTCCAGCCCGATCGAACTGTACGATGTCGAGCTCTGGTACAAAGTGATGCAGGTCAACCTGAACGCACCGTTCATGCTTAGTAAAGCCTGCATCCCGCTACTCAAAAAATCCGAATCCGCCTGCATCGTATTCAATACTGACAACAAACAGACCGCGTACTGGGGCGCTTACAGCGTCGCCAAAGCCGGTGCCGCTAACCTGATGGGCCTGCTTTCGAAGGAGCTGGAATCCCGTCACATTCCGGTGAATGCGTTTGACCCTGTTGCGGTACGTACCAATTTCAGAACGCGCGCCTTCCCCGGGGAAGATCCTAGCCAACTACCCGTGCCGGACGAAGTAGCCAAATATTATGTGACACTACTGAGTGGTGATATCGAACAGACCGGGCAGGTATTCGTTGCTGAAGATTTTGCGGGATAGTAACTATTGGCAATAGTTTTTTTGCCGCGAAGGACGCAAACAGGACGCGAATAAAACAAAGACTAACACCATCACTCCATCAGGTCGATCTCTATGCCTTTGGCTCTTAGCGTATCAGCGCGATGGTCGATGTAGCGTTGAAAATTGGGCTGGGTCTTGTAGGCACCTGATGCGACGTAATCCAGGACTGACTGGGTGTGAAATGCTTTCAGGTATGCATCGGAGCGGAATACTTCTTTACCTGCCGCATCGAAGAACACCAGGCTGGGTGCATAGTTGATATCGAGTTGTTTCGCCCAGTCGTAGAT
>WFUQ01000208.1 GCA_015484935.1 Gammaproteobacteria bacterium | reverse complement strand
TCAAGAAGCCGGTGTTCGTCGGTGATGTGATCAGTTGTTACGCCGAGATCATCAAGGAAGGCAGAACCTCGGTAACTGTCAAAGTCGAAGTGTTTGCAGAACGCGTAACCAAGGGCGAAGTCGCAGTCATAAAAGTGACCGAGGCTCAACTGGTGTATGTCGCCATCGACGAGAACAGAAAACCTAAAAGATTACCTGAGGTCTTCGCCTGAAATCCCAATCTGGAACAGTTGTAGATTAGCATTTTGTAATATTTGTAAATGTGAGTATGATAGCCCAACCAGCAAGGGGAGGTGGTATGAAGACAACGTCGGTCTTTCGTGTTCTCAGCGCTGCGATGGTCTTCGCAGTCAGTTCTAGTCAGATCCATGCAGCAGGTTTTCAGCTGATCGAAAACAGTGCCAGCGGGCAGGGTAATGCATTTGCCGGTGCGGCAGCGACTGCCAGTGATGCATCTACGATATGGTTTAACCCGGCTGGTATGATGCGGCTGGATACAGACCAGGTGGTTGCGGCAGGACATCTGATCGTGCCTAAATCTGATTTTGTGAATGGTAATACAGTCGATGGGTCAGGTACCGCTGTCGGTGGCCCAAGTGATGACGGTGGTTTTAATGCCATGGTGCCGAACCTGTATTATGTATACACCATTGATGCTGACATGAAGTTTGGCTTTGGTTTGACCGTGCCGTTCGGGCTGGCGACCAAGTATGATGATTCCTGGGTGGGTCGCTACCATACAGTGGAGACCGACTTAAGGACTATCAACCTGAACCCCAGTATTGCGTACCGGGTCAATGAGCAGCTTTCTGTCGGTGGTGGTATCAATATTCTGCTGGCTGACGTTACGCTGACCAGCGTAGTGGACTTCGGCGCACTGATAGGTTTGCCGCAGGGAGCAGATGGGTTTGCAGACCTGCAGGCAGATAATTTCAGTTCACCTGCGCTCGGTTTTAATTTCTCCTTGTTATATGAGCTCGATCAGGCAACCCGAATCGGTGTGGCATACCGTTCTGAAATCAGTATCGACGTGGACGGACGAGCAAACTTTTCCGTGCCGAGTATCGCTGCTGCAGTACCGGCCACCAGTGGTGCGTTTGTCGATACCGGCCTGAAAGGTTCGCTTGATCTGCCTCAGTCCCTTTCGGTAAGCGTGGCGCACAGTATGGACAAGATGACTTTACTGGGCGATGTCACCTGGACTGGCTGGAGTTCATTTCAGGAGCTACGCATCATCTATGATAATCCGGCGCAACCCGATTCTGTGACGACAGAGTCATGGGATGATAGCTTGCGCTATTCCATCGGGCTGGATTATCAATATAGAGATGACATGATCCTGCGCGGTGGACTGGCTTATGACGAGACTCCGATACCCAATGCGAATCGACGTACGCCAAGGGTGCCGGGTAATTCCAGAAGATGGCTTTCATTCGGTGTCAGTTATGTCATCGATACCGAATTCGTAGTCGATGTGGGTTATTCGCACTTATTCATCAGTGATGCCACGATCAATAATACATTTGAAAGCAGTCAGGCACCACTGAACGGCACAATAAGCGGCACCTATACAGCCTCAGTCGATATCCTCAGCGCACAACTGCGCTGGAACTACTGAACAGGGAGAACATGAAATGAATAATCTCAAATTGATATTTGCCCTGAGTGTCAGTGTAGTACTGGCTGCGTGCGAAGGCGAGCCTGGAACCAGTGTGCAGGATGCCATCGTACCGGCGGATAACGTCACGACCTTCAGCGGTTTTGATCCGGCTAATTCACTGATACCGTTTCCGAACAACCTGTTATTTCAGGGTACGATGGACGGTACGCTCAATATTCCATTGAGTGGTACACCGGCTGATGGGCCGGTGATCGCGATGAATGTGCTGGACGGTTTCTCAACCGTCGCACCTATCACCACACAGCCTTTCAGCAGTACGCTGGATGCTGCATCGCTGGCAACCGCGGTGCGCGTGTTTGAAGTTACACTCAATACAGCGATAAGCCCTTTCGGCGGTCCGGTGCAAACGGTAACATCCGAACTTGGTTTTGGTAGTGACTTTGTCGCCACGCTGGACGGTACTGGAACAGTGATAGTCATTTCACCCTTGAAACCACTGAAACCTAAAACCAGTTATTACGTCACTATCACCAGTGCACTGCGTGATGGTGCGGGTAACCCCGTAGGACCAGCGAGTGCATATCTGTTCTCCAAGGGACCGAATTCATTGGTCGATGGTTTGGGTAAGAGCACCAACCCTAGTCTGTCGGATGCGCAGGCACAGGCGCTAGAGCCGTTGCGGGTACTCACTAACCTGAGTGAAACGGCTGTGGTTGCCGGTTCTGACTTGACAGCAGCCGATATTATTATGAGCTGGAGCTTCACTACCCAGTCCGCGGGCGATGTGTTGACTGTCGTGCGCAGTCTGGTCAATCCACCAGCAACCGCACCGGTGACAACGGTAGTGGCATCGACAGTAGACCTTGATGGGGCGGGCGGAGTAGCGCCGGGCCTGACATTGCCCGGTGGCCAGTCTTCGACCAGTGCACAGATCTTTGAGGGCACTATCGATGTCCCTTATTACCTGGCAACTGGTGCTGGGGCACTCAACTCTTCGTGGACAGCGGCAAATCCGGCCTTCCTCGGTGATACCGAGATGAACCTTACCAATCTCAACCCGTTACCGGTTGCGACTGATGCTGCGCTCACTATACCTATGTTGATAACTGTCCCCACCACTGGTAACAGTGCTTTTCCCGTGGTGATATTCCAGCATGGTATAGGTGCTGACCGTACCGCCATACTGGATGTGGCGAGTACGTTGGCCGAGCAGGGTTTCGCTGTGGTAGCGATCGATCTGCCCATGCATGGGGTGGATAATACCGACCCGTTCTACAGCGCAGGTAATGAGCGTACTTTTGATCTTGATCTGGTGAACAACACCACCGGTGCGCCGGGACCTGACATGAATGTCGATGCCAGCGGCACACATTTCGTCAATCTGCAGAATTTAGTTAATACGCGCGATAACCTGCGTCAGGGAGTGGCAGATCTGTTTGCATTGACAGCAGCTATCGGCTCTATAGATCTGACGACCGCAGGTGCGGCGCAAAATCTGGATGTCGGTAATATACATTTCCTCGGTCATTCGCTCGGTGCGATGGTCGGTACGGCGTTCGTCGCACTGGAGAGCAACGTCAACGATGTCGTGTTTGTATTTAATGGTGGTATGCTGCCGAAAATACTGGATGGTTCAGCGTCGCGTGGTCCGGCACTGGCTGCCGGTCTTGGTGCAGCGGGCATAACCAAGGGCACAGCGAATTATGAATCCTTTCTGGGTGCGGCACAGACGACCGTGGACTCGGGTGATCCGATCAACTATGGAGCTGCTGCAGCTGCCAATCATAATGTTCTGCTGATGGAAATCGTTGGTGG
>WFUQ01000207.1 GCA_015484935.1 Gammaproteobacteria bacterium | reverse complement strand
GGCTTTAGGGGACTGGATAGATGACTGAACAGATAGATGAGACCAACATGAAACCGACACAGCTACTGCAACAGAGTGCTGACCAGCTGGCACAGAAGCATCAGCAACGCTTGCATCAGATGACCAGACAGGCTGTGTACGGTGCTGCGACAGAAGTGCGTGCAGCGCGTCCATGGTTGCGGTGGCCGACACTGATCGCTGCACCACTCGCTTCGGTACTGACTATCGTGGTCGTCTGGCAACTCAGTCAGCAGCTCGATACGGATACGATGCAACCGACTATGGTTGCGGATAGCACACTACCGGCATGGGTGCAGGATACCGAAGTACCGGTAGCGGTGATAAGTAATATCGAATTTTACCAATGGCTTGAAGATGAACTGGATAAACAAGATCACAGCTAGATTATTGATGCACAGGTTACTGCCTGTCATGGCGATGTTCAGCCTGCTGGTGTTCGCAGCTGACATTCCCGAGGCGGTGCCTGCAGGTTTCTTAGAACAGTTACCAGTGATGCTGGAGATGCGTAATAACGAATACGAGGCATTGCTCGAATTTGTCGAGAGTCAGAATGACGTGGCAGAACAGACGACAAACGGTACGGAAGATACCGTGAGATCGCAGGAGTCCGAAGATGAAAACTAGAATATCGAAGCTTGCATTACTGCTATGTGTATCGGTGTTGAGTTACACCGTTCAGGGCAATGCCGATGAGGCGATGTCATGGGACAGTCTGGATGAGGACACGCGCACGCTGTTAGGAAACTATGAACAACAGTGGTCAGGGTTGTCGCAACAGAAGCGCAGTTTTCTGCTGGAGCAGGGCAAGGTATGGCGTGCGATGCCTGAGCAACAGCGTCAGACAATGTGGCAACGTTACCAGCGCTGGCAGCAGATGACTCCGGAAAAACGTCTGGACATTCGAGAAGCTTATGATCGATTCAAACGTTTACCAATCGAGCAGCGTGAAAAGCTGATGCAGACACATAATCAGTTCATGCAGATGGACAGCGACAAACAACAGCAGATGCTGAAACGTTTCAATGAGTTCCAGCGTCGTGGCAAGCAGGGTATGTCCGGCATGCAGGACGGCATGGATATGAATATGAATGACATGATGAATGATACGGGTGGTATGGGAGCTGGCATGCCCGGTATGATGCGTTGAAGATCATTATGAGCAGATTACCAACATGGGGCCTGATCGCTCTGTTGTGTGTGACCAGTTTTCCGGCAGCTGCCGAATGGCTTGCCAGTACCGGGGCTGGTGTGAACTACAACAACAACTACAGCCTGCAGAACGGAAACTACACCAATATCCAGCAGAGCCAGACCAGTCGTACGGGTAGCGAGCTGTCGGGTGCAGTCAGTTGGCAACAGTTCAAACCTGAAGGTGGTTACAGTGTCGATATGAAGGCACGTATCGACCGCGATCTGGATACCGGCAGTCAGCTGGACAATCTGTTGTTATCGATCAGCAAGATAAAGCCGCTGTCCAGAAGCTGGCTGACGCGACTGAATGCAAAACTTATCCGTTATAACGATGATGATTATGCACTCAATAGTTTTGACGGTATCAGTCTATCGGCGACGGCGGGATATTTTTCACCGAAAGGCGATGGTTTCGATGTTAAATTCAGTTGGTTGGATGAAGACCATAATCAGGATGCAGTAGCAGCGTACAAGACTCAGCGCACCACGGCAGGTGTGAACTATTTTTTTGCCCAGGCTCGCGATGAAAAAGCGGTGAGTCTGTCATTCTCCGTACAGAATAATGACTCGACAGAATCTCGCAGAGATGCCTTGAGCCTGTTAGCCAGCATCAATGTCGATGATATCTGGCTGGGTAAAAACAGACTCCGCATCACCTTTAACTGGCGCCGTGACAGTTATGATGAAAGTTACACGACGACTGCGACCGATCCGTTCGGTCCCGGTATGGGCTCGGGTGGTGGTTTCCCCGGGTTTGGTGGTGGCGGCGGTGCTGTGACCACGCAACAACGTGTCGACCAGCAGTTGTTTGCCACCGCTGGCATACAGCGAAAGTTGAGCAAGAAATTGCGTCTGACGGTGTCCGCCAGTGCTGGCAGTTACTCGTCGATAACCGGTGACCAGACCTTCTTCAGTTTGTTCTCAGGTCTGCGCTGGTTCATCAATTAATCATCCGGTC
>WFUQ01000206.1 GCA_015484935.1 Gammaproteobacteria bacterium | reverse complement strand
ACCCGCAGTATCGGTGCGGTTCGGATCAAGATCATAACCGACCGCTGCCTGCAGGAAACCGAGTTGTGCATTGGCACTGAACTGATCGCCCAGATCGGCTTCCACCACAAATTTGAATTCACCATAATCCGACAGGTCGGCCGGCGTATCGGCGAAGTCGCCACCCTTGTCGGTGGCGATGTACATGAAGTCGCCCAGTGAACCCGCCGTCGCATCGAAACCGAAACCGAGGTCGAGAGTCAGACCGGAGCGCAGGTTGATCTCGGTGTTGGCACCGGTCTCCAGTTTCAGCGGCAGACCGGGCAGAGCCGTCTCAAAATCGATCGGCACGGATTTATCGAAGATATCCAGCGCAAGTTGAAAATCCAGTTCCAGTCGTCCTGCCATCAGATCCGACTCGGAGACGAATACATAGTTACGACTGCGTTCGTTATCCACCCCGCCAGCCAGACCGAGCTGTATGTTCGCAACAGGTGTCACGAGGAAATCGGCGAGTAACTGATCGAACTGCGCGTCACTCAAAGTGACGTAGTTGCTACTGTTATAACCCTTGTTACCGAGATAGGTCTGGTAATCGGCCAGCGTCTTGTTCTGTGAAACCAGATACGCATCCAGCAGAGTCAGGTTGCGGTTACTCAACAGACGCGGCACCACCACATTCAGTCCCAGACCATCGAGTGCTGTCTGAATCCCGTTCTGGATGCCGATGAACATCTCCAGTACCGCATCCTGTAATAATTCATCCAGCGTCGTATTTTCGTCGATGCCCAACGCCGCCAGACCCGATGCGATACCTTTCAATACCGCCGTAAAACCTTCCACGACTTTATCGATGACGGCTTTCAATGCATCCGCGATATCACCGGCGGCATCACCGACGACAGGAAGTTCCAGTTTGGCCAGCTGATCGAGCAGACCACCATCGTTGTTACCGGTGCCGAGTATCTGATTGAAGATACTGTTATTACCTTCGAACAGACTGGATATCTTGTCCACCGCCGAGACCAGATAACCGGGGCTGTTGATCAGCAACATCAGTTTGATCTGATCGGCTATCTCGGACACCTTGGGCAACTCAGGTGGGGTGATAGAGAAAGAAGACAGGTCGGTACCGACAAAACTACCGGATAGACTGATCGAATCCTGAGTACCGATAACATTACCGTTGACGTCTTTTATCGACCAACTCAGACGCAGGTTATCCGAGATATAAACGGGCAAATCGACTTCGAAGCCGGCATTCAATGTCGGTGTCCAAGTCGAACCGAGATAGTCGAAGGTAAAGAATTTCATGAAGTCCCGGTTCGGGTCAACGGTGTCTGCCACCAGGAAGGTAGCACTGCCGTTACTGATCTTCACTTTCGCCAGATCCAGCAACTGCTGCATGATCGCCTGGATATCGGGACTGCTGATCGAATCGATAAACGACTGCGGCAACGTGACCGCAGCCAGCGCATTGATATCGTTGGCGCCGAAGCGAGTCAGATCGATATCGAGACCGGTGGCACCAACGATCAATGCATCACCCGTCAGATTACCGAACAGTTTGTCTTCCAGCTGATAATCGAAATTCAACTGGAAGCCGGCATCACCTTCTATACCGAGACTGGCAGCCGCCTGTAACTGCAGGAAATCATCCAGTGGCAGACTGGTATAACTGCTCAACAACTCCGCCAGATCGAGATTGATATCCACCACTTCGTTGATCAGCAGCCCCATGTCCAGACCGAAGCTCAGATCGCCGGTGACAGAACTGTAATCGATAAGCAGGCCGTTACCACTGACATCGGTTTCAGGGATACCCAGCAGATCAGACAATGTCGTCTTGAGCAAACCGGAGAACTTGTCAGAGAAACTGGTGAGGAAGGCCGGATCGATGTCGATACTCAGATCACCTGTACCTGCATTTTTGGTCAAACCCACAGTCAACACCGGCAGCGTCTTCACACCATCGACGATACTGCCGAGGAAACTCTCGATGCGCAGCAGCTCTTCCAGCGACTGATTGACCAGCGGCAATGTATAAGCCGTAATACCCAGTGCCCTGATCTCATCCAGCAAGGTCTGCATCGGTTGCGCCACGACCGTATCCAGATTGACGCCCAGTGCCAGTGTCAGCGCAGGATTAAATCCATCATTGGCGATAAACGCACCACCGCTATAACTGTAATCGAACACATCTTCGACCGAAAAGATCGGTTGCACGAATTCATCCAGCGCCAGCGTACCACCACCGGGCAGCGGTATATCAGCAACAAATGGCAGCCGTGCAGAATAGTCACCGACAAAAGCAGGAGCCAGTATATTCAGGTCGGCGATGACATCCCGGAACGCCTGTAGATTGCCGCTGAAATTAAAGGCATTGGCGGTATCGACCAGACCGAGGAAACCGAAGTCGATATCCAGACCCAGACTGCCATCTTCGACACCAAAACTGAGCGCATTGGATAGCGCGATATCAAAATCCAGATTCTCGCCGGTGATCGAGAACCCGGCGCCGAAGTTGTTGACGGCGATACTGACATCGTTTGCCAGATCAAAATTAGTGAAGTCCGACAGGTCGGCCAGTGCTGTGATATCAAAATCGAGTTCAGCCAGTAACTCGATTTTGCTGGCGATACTGGCAAAGTCAGGCGTAAAGGTATCGACGACTTCACCCAGCACATCACCGATATCACTCAAGGTAGTGCTGGCACCGGTTATCAGACTGTTCAGTGTATTGCTGATATCGGCCAGATTGCTCGACAGGGACGGCGCCAGTTGGATACCCAGCTCCAGCTGCCTGGTATCGAAATCAACCGCAAACGAGAAGCCGCTACCATCTGCACTCAACGAATCCGGCAGGATGGCTGTGACAAAATTGACCAGCCCGGTAACCGAAGCGGCAGACTTGAACTGATCCAGCACATCCAGACGGATGGCATCGAAACTGCTGGCATCTTGCCGCCCCAGCATGCTGGCCAATGTTGCCACCCAGTCTTCGAGCACGAAGCTGTTGCCTGGCAACAGACCAAATATCTCGGCACGATAGTTCTGTAGTTCGTTTTCGGCCAGTGTCTGAATCGACAGACCATATCGCGCATTCAGTTCGATACGCAATCTTTCGCGATGCAGGCTATTGGTCGGATCGAAACTGGTGAGACCCAACAGACTGCCTATCTCGTTCGAATTACCGCTATCGGTCGAATCGTAACTGAATGCATCCGCCAGCACGAAATAATCGCTGACGATATTGCCCAGATTATTGATCGATGCAATCTCTGCCAATACTGTATCGACCGCGTTCTGAATAGCAGGAATACCCAGACTCGACAGATCGAGTGCTGCGGTGGCTGTCTGAATACCGCTCGCCATCTCATCGAAGATAGTCTGGATAGTGCCTTCAAAATTCGGAGCGATCAGCAGATCAAAACCGGTCGCTACCGGTGCACCCGCATTCAGGTCGTCATCACTGAACGTCACCACCGGCGTACCGATATTCGTCAGATCAAAACCGGCAAGCGCGATATTGAATGGCAGGAAACCATCGACACCGATACTGGCATCCCATTTCAGAAAATCAGCTAACGCGGTAATGCTCGGAATGCTGGCATCATTCGGATCACTGAACAGCGCGATCTGATCAGCACGCGGGTCGGTCGGTGAGGTCAGCAGGCGACCACTCAGGGATGCCGGCATAAAGATGTAAGCATCATCCAGCAAGGCACCTGCGAACGGTGCATCACCCAGACTGATGCCCAGTCGTCTCAAAGTAAGATCGACAGAAGAATCGAAACGCCCCCATTCAAAGAACAGGTCGTTCTTGTTCAGCTGCGATGGGTTACCGTCGAACAGATCATCCACCCGCAACACCAGGGCACCGTCGAAATCGAGACTGGCAGCAAGATCGACCAGCGGATCGAAGTCAGCTGGCAGGATGCTATTCACATCGGCAGGCAAAGTGATCGTCTGACCACCGACACCCAGACCATCGAGCGAACTCAAAGCCTGGTTGATGCTGACCTGCAAGCCGTCAGAGATATCCTGGAAGGTCAGACCTCTGATGGCATCTGCCAGCGCAGTAGCAAATTCGATACGTATCTCACGTGCGACCGTGCCATCTGCCAGATCGTAACTGGCATAGTTAACAC
>WFUQ01000205.1 GCA_015484935.1 Gammaproteobacteria bacterium | reverse complement strand
GCACGATGTCGTTCAGTTCCACACCGGGGTCGAACATGAACATGCGGTTGTCTTCCTGCTCGACATCGACAGTCGAATTCGGCACCACTTCGGTATTACCCACATCCGCAAACGGTGCCGGCTGGCTGACCGCCGTATTCTCGGCGATGGTAACGACCAGATTACCGTGTGATACCGCAGCGGGCGTGACCAGCACATGACTGCTGATGACCACCGTGCCGGTACGGGAATTGATGATGACTCTGGCAGGCGCATCACCCGGTGTCATGGTCAGGTTCTCCAGCATGGAGAGGAAGATGATCTTGTTCGATTCTTTTTCGGGGGCACGCACTTCGACCGAGATCGGATCGAGCGGTCTGGCCGTACCTGCCCCGAAATAATCATTGATGGTCTCAGCCATATTAGTGGCCGTGGTGAAATCTGCAGCGTGCAGATTCAGTGTCAGTTTGTCGCTGTTGCCCAGTGAGTTGTTGACTGTCCGTTCCACGATCGCACCATCAGGGATACGTCCGACACTGGGGATATTGATGGTTATCTTGGAACCGTCTGAACCCTGTACACCCAGACCACCGACGATGAGGTCACCCTGTGCGACGGCGTAGACCTGACCATCTGCACCTTTCAGTGGTGCCATCAACAGAGTACCACCACGCAGACTTTTGGCATTACCGACCGATGAGGCAGTGACATCGATCTTCTGACCTTTCTTGATGAAGGCAGGCAGGGTCGCATGCAACATCACCGCTGCAACATTTTTGGGTTTGGGCTGAACACCGGGCGGGATGACGATACCCAGCTGGTTCAACATATTCTTGAGACTCTGTGCGGTATAGGCGACCTGCGTCACTGTATCGCCGCTGCCATCGAGACCGACCACCAGACCATAACCGATCAACTGGTTATCGCGCATGCCCTGCACTGTCGCCACATCCTTGATGCGTTCTGCCTGCACCACTGCGGTGTGCGATAGCAGCAGCGCGATGAGTGTCAGTATCTGTCGAAAAGAAGTATGCATAGTTGTTTCCTGTTAGAAAGGCATCCACGAACTGTTGAAGAAACGTGCCAGCCAGCCTTGTGAATTCGAGCTGTTCAGTGTGCCGTCACCACCGTAGTGGATCTCGGCATTCGCGATACGGGTAGACAGGATAGTATTGTCAGGACTGATGTCCGATGGACGCACGATCCCACGTACCCGCACATAGTCTTCACCCTGATTGATGTTGATCCACTTCTCGCCCTGCACGATGAGATTACCGTTCGCCAGCACATCGACCACGGTCACCGTCACGCTACCGGTCAGAGAGTTACTCTGGGTGGTGTCACCGCTACCCGAGAAACTCTGGTCTGATTCCAGATTGTTACGAAAGACAGCGTTGCCGTTTTTGATCGCAGACGTACCCAGGATGATAGGGTCGGTGATGTCGACACTGGTGGTCTTCTTGGTATCGGTAGCTGATGTTTTTTCAGCATCGGTACGTTCAGCCAGTGTCACGATCAACATATCACCGACACGACGTGCCTTGATATCTTCGGTGAGGAACATCGCAGTAGAAGACTGGAAGATCGAATCCGGATGCTGCTGCGGCCCCTGCACGTACGCCGGCATGACGGGTGCATATTGTGCATCTCCCCGTTTCGGTGTGGCGCAGGCAGTCATCATCGCTATGCTTATCAGGACCAGTAATCTGTTAATCAGTCGCATCGTCATCATCCAGGCTTACATGTTATTGGTCGCGTACTGCATCATCTGGTCAGCAGTCGAAATCGCTTTTGAATTCATCTCGTAGGCACGCTGCGCTTCGATCATGTTGACCAGCTCCTCGACAGTATTCACATTGGAACCTTCCAGTGAACTCTGTATCAGCGTACCGAGACCTGACAGACCGGGTGTTCCTGTCTGTACTGTGCCGCTGGAAGCCGACTCTCTGTACAGGTTGTTACCGATAGCCTGCAAGCCAGTCGGATTGACGAAATCTGCCAGCTGGATACTACCGAGCTGAGTCGGTGTAGGTGAACCTTGCAGCAGTGCAGAGACGATACCATCTGAACCGATAGAAACACTCAAGGCATTGTCGGGAATAGTGATGTTAGGTTGAACCGGGTAGCCCATCGATGTGACCAGCTGACCAGTCGCATCTTTCTGCAAGGCACCATCACGGGTGTAACCGAGTGAGCCGTCAGGCAGGAGTATCTGCAGGAACCCTCGGCCCTGCACCGCCACATCCAGTGAATTACTGGTCTGCACGATGCTGCCCTGTGTGAACAGTTTCTCAGTTGCCACCGTACGCACACCGGTTCCGATGTTCAGACCGGATGGCATCAGCGTGGCCTCAGACGAAGATGAACCCACCTGCACGACATTCTGATAGATCAGATCGGCAAACACCGCACGGTCACGTTTGAAACCTGTGGTGCTGGCGTTTGCAAGATTGTTCGAGATGGTTGCCATGCGTGTCTGCTGTGCTTCCAGACCGGTTTTGGCTATCCATAATGCTGCACTACTCATAATATTTTCTCCGCCCAGTTCCTGCTTATGTAATCTGTAAAATGGATTGTGATGCTTCGTCGTTCTGTTTCGCTGTCTGCATCATTTTGATATTGGTCTCATATTGTCTTGCCAGTTCGATCATACGAACCAGTGCATTGACTGTATTCACATTGCTGGTCTCCAGCGATGCAGAAACCAGGCTGACTTTCGCATCGGCTACGGCTACCTCGCCATCTCGCATACGCATGAGACCATCGAGACCTTTCTGTAACTGATCAACAGGCGGATTCACCATCTTGATCCGGTCCACGATCGCCAGTGTCGAAGTCGTCTCGCCAAGCGGCAGGATAGAGATGGTACCGTCCCCCCCTATCTCCAGCTTGGAAAATTCAGGGATGGTGATCGGTCCACCGTTACCCATGACGATCTGTCCGGCTCCGTTGGTGAGGCGACCAAGACTATCGACATTGAAATCACCTGCCCGGGTATAGGCTTCACTGCCGTCTGCTGCCTGCACTGCAAACCAGCCTTCACCACTGATGGCTGCATCCAGCTCACGACCGGTACTGACGATACTGCCGGAACTGAAATCGACACCGGAATTCTCCACCGTGGCGTAGACACGACTCGGGTAACCCGGACCATATAACTGCTGGCTGAGACTGGACTGGAAGTCAGCACGAAAGCCTGTGGTGCTGGCATTCGCCAGATTATTGGTGTTGATTGCCTGAGCAGTCACCACCTCTTTGGCACCTGACATGGCTAGAAACAGTAAGCGATCCATTATCGTTAGCTCTTGTTAACCGTTATGCTTCGTCAGTATTAACGAAGGTTGATGATGGTCTGAGTCACAGCATCTTCAGCCTGAATCGCCTGGGCATTCGCCTGGAAATTACGCTGCGCGAGGATCATGCGTACCAACTGACCGGTCAGATCGACGTTGGATTCTTCCAGTGCATTCGCCTGAACCAGCCCGAGACCGCCTGTACCGGGGTCACTGACCACAGGTGAACCTGAAGTGAATGTTTCTGCCCATGCAGTATCTCCGAGTGGTTGCAGACCCTGTACATTAGAGAAGTTAGCCAACTGGATCTGACCACGTGCCTGTGACTGACCGTTACTGAAGCGAGCGAAGATGATGCCGCTGCTGTCGATATCGACACCGAGTAGCTGACCGGAGGTAAAGCCATCCTGGTTCAGACTGTTGACAGAAAAGTTACTACCGTACTGTGTGCTGTTTGACAGATCGACTGTGACCGTCTGACCAGCAAGTGCACCACCGCCGGGATCAAACGTAACAGGAATATTCGGTGGCGTATTGAAACTACCATCGTTATTGAATGTGACTGCAGTGGTATCAACCAGGTTTCCATCGACCAAGGAGCGTACATTCCATTCATTTGGATTCGTCACCGGGTCGAGCTTGCTGAAATACAGCGACAACGTATGGTCATTACCCAGACTGTCATAGATAGTCGTCGAAGTAGACGAATTATAGCCAGCCACATCCGGCACACCGGTTGCGATCGACCAACTACTGTCTGTTTCGGCGGCGCGCGCATCGAAGTTCACATTGCCAGTCATGGACTGCGTCGCATTGGGGGCGACGAATGTCGTAGTCAACTGTAACGGTACGATACCGCCGGTGATAGCACCGTTGGTATCCGCAGCACGTGCCAGTAACTTCTGGTTACTGCTATTCACCACATAGCCATTGGTATCCAGACTGAACTGACCGGCGCGAGTATAGACAGTCGATCCGTTATCGTCCATCTGGAAGAAACCGGAACCACTGATAGCCAGATCGAGTGCGTTATTGGTAAAGGCGATACTGCCCTGTTCGAACTGTTGCGCTGCGCGTTGCAGTTTCACACCAGAGCCGATGGTAGTATCTGATGCGCCTAGCAGTGAAGCATAGACATCACCGAATTCGGCGCGTGATTCTTTGAAACCGGTAGTGGAGGCATTGGCGACGTTGTTGCCGATGATACCCAGATCAGCTGACGCTGCCTTGATTCCACTGAGTGCTGTATTAAATGACATGGTTCGTCTCCTGTTATTATCTTATCGGATAGAGTGAAGCGCGTTCTGCATCAACACTACTTGATCTGTTGTACTGAATTTAGTGATACTGTTGCTCCGCTCTCCAGATTCAACAGTGTTGCCGAAGGCGTGCCCGCTGCATCCTGATTCAGCGTGATGCTGTCGATCCTTGTCTCCACTGACACTTCTACAGCCTGCGTATTACCGGCTATGAGTGCGTCGGCTTCGATGTAATAACGACCCGGAGGTAGTGCCACGCCGTTATCATCGAACCCATCCCACTGGAACTGGACATCACCTTCACTCTGTCCGCCCAGCGACAATGTCCGCAACTGTTCGCCACGGACATTGTATATCTTCAATGTCAGATTACCTGCTGCCTGCGGCAGGTCGACCTGACCACTTATGTTGCTACCTGTGTTCAATATACCTTCCCCCCCGGACACCATGACTGAACGACCGACAAGACCCGCTGCCTGCAACGATTGCCCTGAAGACAGTTTGCCTGCGAGAGAGTTGAATGATCCGTTCAGATCCTGCACGCCATTCACGGTCGAGAACTGTGCCAGCTGGTTCATGAACTGACTGGGTTCGAGTGGTTTGCTCGGATCCTGGTTTTTAACCTGTGCGACCAACAGCTGGATGAAATCCTGCTGATTGAGATTGGTACTGTCACTGGCTGATGCCAACTTCGGTGGTGTCGTCGGATTCAGTGCAGTGAAATCATTCTGTATTGCATGTGCTGACATAGTAGATTCTCAATTTAGATAATCATTATCACTTAACGACCCATGTTCAGGGTTTTCAGTAATAGTTGTTTCGAAGTGTTAAACACCTCTACGTTGTTCTGGTATGAACGGGAAGCCGCCATCATGTTGGCCATCTCTTCTACAGAGTTCACATTGGATTTGTATATATACCCGTCTTCATTCGCCATAGGATGCTGTGGCTGATACTCCTGTCTGGCAGCAGCCTGACTCTCGACGATGCCGGCAACTCTGACTGATGTCGAAGTCTGTTCCTGACCTGCATTCAGTGCATCCATGACCGCGGCAAATACCGGCTGACGAGAACGATAGATATCTTTCTCGTTACCGCTGACGACGTCAGCATTGGCGAGATTACTGGCGATGGTGTTGAGACGCACAGACTGTGCACTCATGGACGAACCTGCTACATCGAATACGTTATATAAACTCATGACACTTTCTCACTATCGGATAGATACATCATCATTCACCTTTCAGTGCGGCCATCATGCCTTTGAATTTACCGTCGAGAAATTGCAGGCTCGCCTGATAACGCAGTGCATTTTCTGCGAAGGCTGATTTCTCCATCTGTGAATCCACTGTATTGCCATCGAGTGAAGCCTGGTTGGGTATGCGATACAGTGCCGGCGTGCTGTCCTGTACTGAACCTGCGCTGATATGATTGCTGCGAGTGGTATAAAGTTTGCCTGCCTGACCTGCATTGGACTGTGCCTGTGACAGTGCTGCTTTAAAGTCTATGTCTTTGGCTTTGTATCCAGGGGTATCGGCATTGGCGATATTGGATGCGAGCATCTCTGCACGACGTGATCGTACAGCTAAGGCTTTGTCGTGTATTCCGAGGGCGGAATCAAATGATATCGGCATGTTGCTCTCCAACTTTAATCTTTCTTGCAAGTTGAAATGCAAACGCTGTGCCAATTAGCTTTTCTGTAAGCTAAAAATGATGGAATCAGGAAATATATCAATCGCAACACACCGGAAGGTGCATCACACGGGCGTTTATCGTTTGAGGTCTATCTGATCATAGCCGATCAGTCACATCGGGAGACGTAACTGTTTTTTGTCACTTACAGAGCGAGCGGCAAACATTCTCCGCCGGTGCGGTGATTATTTTGCCGCAGGCATTGCCGCCTTGCAGTCTGGAATAATTATGCCATCACGCTGCTGCCGATGTATCCTCTCCGGACGACATGATGATGGGCAACAACTCCCGTACCAGCTCATCGGCACTGAATTTGGGGATGAAGCGATTGGCACCGACTTTTTTCACCATGTTTTCGTTGAACACCCCACTCAGTGATGAGTGTAACAGCACATACAGGTCCTTCAGGCTCGGGTCGCAACGTATCTCGGAGGTAAGGGTGTAACCATCCATCTCCGGCATCTCGATGTCCGAGATCACCATAGCGATGACATCCTTGATCGCCTTACCCTCAGCCACCCAACGCTTCAGTTGATCCAGTGCCATCTTGCCATCATTCATCAGAGTACACTTCACCCCTATCTGTTCCAGTGTCTTGCTGATCTGGCTACGTGCGACCCGCGAATCATCGACCACCATAACATGCTTGATCTGATTATCATCGAAGTGTATCTTTTCGGTTATCTCACTGGAGACCATCTCAGGCGCACCGACTACCTCGGTCAGAATCCGCTCCACATCGACCAGCTGAACCAACTCGCCATCGACGCTGGTGACTGCATTGATATAACTGTCTGTATCGGTCCCTTCTGGCGGCAGACGGACATCACCCCACTTGAGATTGACGATACGCTCGACCGAACGCACCATGAAACCCTGGATGCTACGATTGAATTCTGTGATTATTATGCAGCTGTTGTCTGCATCTTCGATCGCAGGGCCCTTTATGGCCGAACCCATATCCATGATCGATATTGTCTTGTTGCGTATATCGGCGACACCTCTTACAACCGCATGCGCTGAATGCACGATAGTCAGCTGCGGACAATTGATGACTTCCCGCACTTTGAACACGTTGATGCCATACAGTCCACCATCCTGCAGGCGGAACATGAGTAACTCTAAACGGTTTTGCCCAACGAGTTGTGTTCGCTGGTTGATTCCATCGAGTACACTAGCCATTACAATCTCCGGTGAAAAACAGATGCCTGTAGAAGCTATCGGCCGTTACCGGAAATTCTTGAGATGATCGGGTGATTTAAATTTTCTGGACAGGGATCTGTCCGGGTGTATTACCGGGCAGCGATCGCTGCCTGTTATACCTGTGTCAGTGTGCGTTTGACGGAAGATGAGGTCGCATGACCGGTCTGGTCGTACAGATTGGCATTGCCGGTATTTGCAGGGCTGATCCCATGCAGGATATCCAACGCATATTTCGTCTGTCGTGCAACGCTATCGACGATACTGCCGTTGATGCGGTTCTTGTCACGGCACTGTTCAGCCAGTGACACCAGCTGACTCCACAGGTCATGTAACTGTGTGTTTTCCGCAAACGGGTTATGTCCAGAGGATAATTCCGTATCGGAGATATTCATCGCAGCCATGAGCTGCTCACGCTGTTTACCCAGCCGTTCGAGTTCACGTATCTCGTTCTGCTTCTCGTATACGACCGTCTCCAGGTTTTCACTGTGACTCAGTGCCAGAGAATCATATTCGTGTTCGAGTGACAGTTTCAGCCGGTTCATGGCTTCGATCTCACTCTGTAGTAACTGCCCCAGTTGTGGCTGCATATTCACGATGTGGTGTCGTTCTGATCTGTTCAGCTGTCAGTTTTCAGCATGCTTTCGAACTGCATCAACTTGTCAGCGATCTTTGCGGGATCGACCTCGTAGTTACCGCTTGCGATAGCCTGTTTCACTTGCTCGACGCGCTGGGTATCGACTACGGGTGCCGAGATTGCGATGTTATCCACCTTGCCCAGCTGTACCGCATTCTCGGAGAGACTCACGGTATCTGCGACAGATGATCTTCCCGTCGATTCCGGCTGGGCAACTGACTGCTGCGCCGGTTTTTTCAGCTGCGAATCGTCCGTCGGCCCTTGCACCTTGGGTGATGATATCCCATTGATATCTATAGCCATTTTCTAGTTCCTCGCGTTAAAAATTCTTTTCTTCTACAGTCCATATCGGCAGAGACTTTGATATCTTTAGCCGTTTGGGGCATTTTTGCGCTTTTATTCATACACATCAAATATCGACTTTCACTTCGCCATTGTCGGTGATGACACCTTCGAGTTTCTGCTTCGAACTGATGTTCACAACGGTGATACGATCGCCCGCAGCGCCCGGTCCCAGTGCCTTGCCTGACATCCTCACCTGCATCTTGCCGGTATCAGCCAGGATAGTAACACGCTGACCTCGACTGATCAGTTGCGGCTTCTTAAGTATAGCCGGCGTGATGACGAAACCGGATGAGATACGCCGTTTCAGTTTCATACCCAGTGTGGCGGAATAATCATCGACATAACCATAAGGCAGATCAGCCAGATCACGACTGGCAAGTTTGATATCACCCGCTTTTATCGTCGCGCCCCGATTGAGCTGTTTTGTCGCGACCAGCACATTCTGGTACACACTTACCTTCACCGGCAGATTGATCGACCAGGGTCTGGTTCCAGTACATTTGATGCCGACTGTGGTTTTGCCGACACCGCGACTACCGTTCGGTAGATAGGCCTGCAATGGCTTCTCACATGCCTTGAGTTTCAATCGTGAATCCAGTTTTCCGGGTGTTATCTGAGCATTGCTGAGATAGCGTTCCGCTGCATTCTGTTGCATGAATGTCTTTGCCAGCGAGTAGATACTCGCATGACTCTGATACTGTGCTGCCAGCACCGATGTCGATACGAATACCACGAACAGCAAGAGACCGTAGCTGCAAACGTTTAGCATATTGTTCAGTCGTATGCGCATCGGCTACCCCCGTCTTATCCAGCCGGATGAATAGCCGTAATCCCTGCCCGCTGTCATCACGAATTTTTCTGCTGACTCACGACTTTTAAAGCCACCGACACTCAGGCGATACATGGTCACACCGTTCTTGTCGAATTCGTGTATCAATGCCGAGACACCACGTGCCCGTAGCTGCTGATAGGCTTTACGTGCGCGCACCCTGTCAGCCAACGAAGCCAGGTTGACTACCCAGCCTTCAGTGATCGTCACAGCTTGTGACTTGCTCTCATTCGGTTTTTTATCCTTGCTCGCCACGACCACCGCTTTCTTACCGGCACGTTGTCGCGTGATGGAACTAACACTGTCTGCAGGTTTCGCAGCGGTTGCTACTTTGGCTCTCTGTCTGGCAGCAGGCTTCACAGCCTTTGGCAGGATGTTTTTTTCAGTCAGATCATGCAGTAGATCTGCGACCGAGTCACCGGTCGATTTCAGTGTGTCCAGCTGTGGCTGTATCTTCTGCTGCAGGAACGTCATCATCTGTGTCTCACTGACAGAACGCGATGACTTTATCTCGCCTAACTCTGTGTTCAGTTTCTGGATCTGTTCACTGATGCCAGCGACGATTTCAGTGAGTCGTGCCGTGTCTCGATTGAGGTCACCGCTTCCGGTCTCAGCCTGTACTGTCAACATCTGCTTGCTATAGAATTCTGCGTTATCCGTCATACCGGCATTCAATCGTTGCAGGCTGATATCGGTGCGGTACTGCATCACCGAAAAAACGCCTACCACACACAACAGCAAGAGCCATGGCAGCGTCTTCCATAGCAGGGGATGCCCGCTACCCGACTCAGGCGACTGCCCGGTCTTGTCTGAGCTGGCCTGCAACGCTGCGTTCATCTCTGACATGGAAGCCGTTGCCGCCATGCCTTCGTTCTCGATCTGACCGATATCGTCTTCCGACCTGGCTTGCTGATGGACTTTCGCCTGCACTCTCGCCTTTCTGGAAAAACTGGTGACGACATCCTGATTTCTGCTGCGCAAAGCACTGTCACTTCTACCCGTCGCCGGGCCGTCATCTTTGATTTTATCCAGTACGTTGCTCAGATTGCGACTGCTTGTCCTGCTTCGTGGACGAGCTTCAGCGCTATCGAACAGGCTTGACAGTTCGTCTTCATAGTCTCTATCTGCTGCTGGCTGCTTACGGTTATTTGTCTGCAATAACACAGACGAAAAATCAGCCAACCCGGCATCATGCTCATCGCGTAATATCGATTGCATCACATCCACTCCCGCAACACGTTTTCGGGTGCCGCTTCAGTATGAATACGGTTTTTTCCGAGTATCTTCGCGTGGAACAAGGCTTTATCCACCCGACTCATCAGGTTGTGTGCCGTATCGGTTTTTGCGACAGACACCACACCGGCACTGAACTCGATCTTGATATGCTCATGCTCGTAATCACAGGGTCGGGACAGCACATTACGCTTTATCCTCTCTGCCACCTGTAACGCGACCTCACCATCCGTGTTGGGCAGGAATACCAGAAACTCATCACCGCCTTTGCGGAATACGATATCGCAGCTTCGCGCCTGTTTTTCGATACGATGTGCCACCTGTTTCAACACGGCATCACCTGCTGCGCGACCGTGTGTATCGTTGATGGTTTTAAAATTATCGATGTCGATCTTCACCAACGAAAACGGGATGTGATAGCGATTTGAGCGTTCTATCTCCAGATCGACGTTGTCATAGTAGTAATTGCCATTACGCAGACCGGTCAATTCGTCTCGTTGTGCCACATGCACTGCCTGTTGATAGCGTAGTGAATTGCGCAGTGGCATCACCAGCCCTGCCAGTAACGTTTCCAGCATGACCAGTTCGTCTTCCCTGAATTCATCATCACGAGTGAAACGGATACGTCCAAGGTCCTGCCCCTCATAGCTGAGATTGTAGTGACAGGACTGCTGCATCAGGTCGCCATCAAGGAGATACAGCTTGATACTGCTCTCTTCGTATTCGATACCATCACAAGGTAACGACTTTCTGACATTGCTGATGAAGACATCGAGTAATTTATGAAAATCAGTCGCACGGTTCAGCTGACGGACAAAGTCATCGATATTCGTCTGTGACTGCGTATCTGCCACTGCATGCAGTGACGCACTGCTGTTGCGCTGTTGAAGACGGCTTTCTGTCTTTGCTGATTGTTCAGACATCGTTGAATCCACATCATTGTTCGTTGCAGTAAACAAGGCAACATCTGTGCCAAAATATTATTTACTGGAAAAACAACACCTTGCAGGACGACTTTTTCACCCGTCAACGAATATGACAATTACTTGTCGTGTAAAAGCCGGCGAATCAGAAATTACAGGTTGCGAGAACGGAATTTTGGCTTTCTGAGCTTACGATCAGACGACCGATAACTGGATCACTCTTCAGTGTCGTCTAAAGTGATAGCGATTGACGGGATGTCACGCGGCAGGGCGAAGGTGAATACAGCGCCACCATCTGCATTATTGCTGACAGTAATATCGCCCTGATGATAATTGATGATCTCTTTACAGATCGACAGACCCAGTCCGGTGCCACCGGCAGAGGTACCGGTCTTACTCGACTGAACGAACTTGTCGAACACCGCCTCCAGCTCGTCGTCCGGAATACCCGGCCCCTGATCCACTATCGAAACCGAGATCGCCGAGTGATTCTCTTTGATCATCGCATTATCAGGTGCGTCCAGTTGTCTCTCTTCGAAATAGATCATGATGGATTTGTTGTCAGGCGTGAATTTGATAGCATTCGCCAGCAGATTCCGGACGACCTGGATGATCTTGTCCTTATCGTAGACCAGAGTGGTATCGATGCTGGTCGGTTCCACATCGACCGTCAGGTTGCGGTCAGCGAACAGGGGCTGGCATTCGTCTATCACGATATTGATGGTAGATTGCAGATCCTGCTCGGTGAATTCGAACTCCATACGACCCGCCTCGAGTTTGGACAGATCCAGTAAACCGTTCAGTAAGACCAGTAGGCGCTGACCGCTCTCGTTGATGCGTAGAAAATAACTGCCCAGTTTTTCCCGGGTGGCAGATTCCAGCTTGTTCAACCCCAGATCGGAGAAACCCAGGATGGCATGCATCGGGGTACGCAGCTCATGTGACATATTCGCCAGAAAAGAGGACTTCGCCATATTCGCCTGCTCGGCTCGCTCGCGTTGCACCGCCAGTTCTTTCTCTCGTGCGTCGGATTCATGCTGCAGGCGCATAACGCTTTCGAAGTTACGATAGAACACCATCGTGTTCTTTACCAGAAACAATATGAGTCCAGCCAACAGAATCTCAAAAAATAGCAGGTCCATACCAGAGTAATACTGACTCTCCGCCACACCCAGCATAGCCTGCGGCAACACCATCGCGATGAAAACGAGCGTGTACTGATACCGATAAGAGAGTGTGGTAGTCGAAGCTGTCGAAGCTAATGTCAACAACAGTATGATCAGAATGGTCGCCTGCGCATTAACATGTGGCAGGAACAGGATACCAGACAAGCCCCACAGAAAGCCTGACAGAGCTGTGCCTAACATCAGCAGGTGGCTGGCAACCGTGTAATTAATCTTGCGATTGAGTTTTTTTTTCCGGAAATGAAGCAACGTGGTCACGAGACGGAAAGCATCAACACTCAACACCGCCGTGATCCACATATTGAGCATGAAGGCATCGACCTGGGGACGTAACACGATATACAGTACGATGGCGGCAAAAGCCATGGTTACTATCGTGTAAACACGGTTACCATTTATCAAGTCAACCTGAGTCTTCTTCAGTTCTTCCAGCGAGATATCGATGACTATTCTCTACAACACAAATGACAATTAAGATAGACAGAAGTATATATAATTACGAACGCAGTTACATTTTTTTATCGTAAACGATCTCCGATAGCAAGAATGCACATTGTTTGTAGCGTACTTCCTGCTTTTCATTTCCGATCATTCAGTATGGGTCAGATTATAGTGATGTCAGCCATATAGGGTCGCAATACCTCAGGCACTGCGATGCTGCCATCTTGCTGTTGATAGTTCTCCAGTACTGCTACCAGAGTACGTCCGATAGCCAGACCGGAACCATTGACGGTATGTAACAATTCCGGCTTTCCGGTTTCAGGATTACGCCAGCGCGCCTGCATACGTCGCGCCTGGAAATCGACGAAACAGCTACAGGAAGATATCTCGCGATACGCCTGCTGTCCGGGCAACCAGACTTCGAGATCGTAGGTCTTCGCAGCCGAGAATCCGATGTCGCCACTGCACAGGTTCATCACCCGATAGGGCAGCTCCAGCTTTTGCAAGATAGTTTCGGCGTGACCGGTGAGCTCTTCCAGCGCATCCCATGAGCGTTCAGCACTCACCATCTGTACCAGTTCTACTTTTTCGAACTGGTGCTGGCGGATCATGCCACGCGTATCTTTGCCGTAGGAACCCGCCTCGGAACGAAAACAGGGGGTATGACTGGTGTATTTCACCGGCATATCCGCCGCTTCCAGAATCTCGCCACGCGCCAGATTGGTCACCGGCACTTCTGCTGTCGGGATGAGATAATGCCCGGCTTCTTTATCGACACAGAACAGGTCTTCCTCGAATTTTGGCAGCTGACCGGTACCACGCAGGCTGTCGCTGTTGACGATGTAGGGTACGTACACTTCGGTGTAACCGTGTTCACGGGTATGCACATCCAGCATGAACTGTATCAATGCACGGTGCAATTTCGCCATGTTGCCACGCATCACGGCATAACGCGATCCGGTAAGTTTGCTGGCCGTCTCGAAATCCAGTGCGTTCTCTTTCGCACCCAGATCGACGTGATCTTTCGCCTCGAAATCGAACTGACGTGGCTCACCCCAGCGACGTATCTCGACATTGTCTTCTTCATCTTTACCGACGGGTACCGATTCGTCAGGCAAGTTAGGGATACCCATGACGATGTCGTCCAGCTCAGTCTGTACTTTGTCCAGTTCCAGTTTGGCCGCATCCAGTTTTTTACCCAGACCGGCGACTTCATCGAGTAACGGTTGAATATCCTCGCCGGCTGCTTTAGCTTTACCGATGGATTTTGATTTGGTATTGCGTTCGCTCTGGTATTCTTCCGTCTGCACCTGAAACTGTTTACGTTTCGTCTCCAGTTGTTGCAATGCAGCCACATCGAGCTGGTAGCCACGTGTCGCGAGTTTTTCAGCGATGGCGGGCAGGTCATTACGGATAAGCTTGGGGTCTAACATGAGGCGATAACTCTGATTCGTTTTATTGTTATGGGTAAATTAGTATCTTGTCTTACTGATTATGTGCATCGAACGTCAACACCTGGCCTTCCGTGAGCAAGTCACCCAGGGATTCCAGCGCAGCTGCAACCTTGTCGGCGGTATCAAAGAATTCGATCACTACCGGCAGATCGAATGACATATCCAGCAGACTGGACGAGTGTGTCTCTCCCGAACGACCGAAGCCACTGATGCCCCGGTAGATGGTGACACCCATGACTTTATGATCATCATGCAATCGCTGAAATATCTTCTCGTGCACATGTTTGCCTTCTGTGACATAGATTCTGGCAACGGTTACTTTTACATTCATACCTGTCTCCCGATGACCACACCTAACCATACTGCCAGCAAACATACCACGACACTCAACAATATATTGGTCAATGCGGCAAACAGTTCACCCTGCTCCAGCAGATTAAGTGTCTCCAGTGAAAAAGTAGAAAACGTGGTGAACGAACCCAGTACCCCGACCAGCACAGCAGCACGCCATTCAGGTCCGATGCTCAGGCGCTGCAACATGATGACGCTGAGCAGACCGATCAACAAGGAGCCGGTCACATTGACGAACAAGGTACCGTAAGGAAAACCCCTGCCCAGCATGGCGTACACCCAGTTCGATGCGCCGTAACGCAAAACCGCACCGAACGCGCCTCCGAATGCGATGAATAACAGGGTCTTCACTATCGCGGCTCTGTCTGCTGCTTATGACAGCGTGACTTCGATACCTTCAGCCATCGAGGTATATTCGTCGATCTGGTCGAAATTGAGGTAGCGATATATCTCGTCAGACATCGGTTCGATCTGTTTCACCTTGTCGAGATATTCTTCGACCGTCGGTAGATAACCCAGTGTCGCAGTCACCGCACTCAGCTCGGCTGATGCCAGATATACATCGGCACCGTCACCCAGCCGATTCGGGAAGTTTCGAGTCGATGTGGAGATGACAGTCGCACCATCAGCAACTCGTGCCTGATTACCCATGCATAATGAGCATCCCGGCACCTCGGTACGCGCACCGGCTTTACCGAAGATGTTATAGATACCCTCTTCCATCAACTGACGTTCATCCATCTTGGTCGGTGGCACGATCCACATGCGGGTCGGTAGTGAACTGACTTCTTTGAGTACCGTACTCGCAGCACGGTAGTGTCCGATATTGGTCATACAGGAACCGATGAAGACTTCATCGATCTTTTGTTTGGCGACATCGGATAACTGTTTCACATCATCCGGGTCATTCGGGCATGCCAGTATCGGTTCTTTTATCTCGTTAAGGTCGATCTCGATGATCTCGGCATATTCTGCATCGGCATCCGGCTCCAGCAATTGCGGATTTTCCAGCCAGTCCTGCATGGCATTGATGCGTCGCTGGATAGTGCGTTTGTCTTCATAACCATTGGCGATCATCCACTTCAGCAATGTGATGTTGGAATTGAGATATTCGATGATAGGCTCTTTACCCAGTCGCACGGTACAACCATTGGCCGAACGTTCGGCAGAGGCATCGGACAATTCAAACGCCTGCTCCAGTTTCAGATCAGGCAGACCTTCGATCTCCAGAACGCGACCATTGAACACGTTCTTCTTGCCTTTCTTTTCGACCGTGAGCAGACCCTTCTGGATAGCCACGTAGGGTATCGCATTGACCAGATCACGCAGGGTGATACCCGGCTGCATCTCACCCTTGAATCGCACCAGTACCGACTCTGGCATATCCAGCGGCATCACGCCCAGCGCGGCACCGAATGCGACCAGACCGGAACCGGCGGGGAAGCTGATACCCATCGGGAAACGGGTATGCGAGTCACCACCGGTGCCGACCGTATCCGGCAACACCATACGGT
>WFUQ01000204.1 GCA_015484935.1 Gammaproteobacteria bacterium | reverse complement strand
TGACGACCAATGCCGGTGCGCAACTCATATCACGTCAGTCTATGGGCTTCACCGAACAACAGAATGATCTGGATGGTATGGAAGAGATCAAACGTCTGTTTACACCGGAATTCCGCAATCGTCTCGATGCTGTAGTGCAGTTCGATGCACTCGACGAGAGAACGCTGGGCAGTGTAGTCGATAAGTTCCTGGTCCAGCTCGAGATGCAGCTCGATGAGAAGAAGGTCACTATCCACATAGACAAAGATGCGCGTAAGTGGATCGCAGAGAAAGGCTACGATCCGAAGATGGGCGCACGTCCTATGGCACGAGTGATACAGGATCACCTGAAGAAACCGTTAGCGAACGAGATACTGTTCGGTGACCTGACCAAAGGCGGCCACGTCGAAGTCAGTGTCCACGACGGCGAACTCGATATCCAGATAGAGGATGCGACTGTAAAAGCGTGATGCTGGTCTGTTGATATCGTGACTAAAATCGTCGATCCGCAAATGCACGCGAATAGACGCAAATAAAACCAGATATGTTCCCAGCACTTTAGCGTTTATTCGCGTGCATTTGCGGACTAAGCAATTTTCCGTAACTCAATAGAAAAGGCCTGTTCATAGAACAGGCCTTTTTTGATTCTGGATGGGCGAAATATTATTTGGCGCGATAGACGATTCTGCCTTTTTCCAGATCGTAAGGAGTCAATTCGACCGTGACCGCATCGCCAGTCATGATGCGGATGTAATGCTTGCGCATCTTACCCGAGATGTGGGCAGTCACTTTGTGACCGTTTTCCAGTTCGACGCGGAACATGGTGTTAGGCAGTGTTTCGACCACTGTGCCTTCCATCTGGATAGCTTCTTCTTTCGCCATAATTTAACCGTTTGTTATAAAAGCGCGCTAATTATCGTTAATTCTGACTCAACTGCAAGCCTTTTCGCCAAAATATCGGGAATAATACTGAGATTCAGGGCTGTTTTTCGTCGGCTGTGTCACTGTGTTTTTCAGGGAGCATGAATAAGGGGTCGATCAGCGTCTGGTTTGCGATGACGGTGAAATGCAGATGAGGGCCGGTCACGCGACCGGTTTCGCCGACCGTACCGATCAACTGCCCCTGTTTCACTACATCACCCGGTTTTACAGAAATGCTGTGTAAGTGCGCGTAAAGACTAATAATTCCCTGACCGTGATCGACATAGATCATGTTACCGCTGAAAAAGAAATTGCCGGATTCGATGACTTTGCCATCGGCAGCGGCCAGCACAGGTGTGCCTTCAGGTGCGGCGATATCCAGCCCGGTATGCGGTTTTCTGGCTTGTTCGTTAAAGAACCTGCGCAGACCGAAGATGCTACTGATCCTGCCTTCGGTCGGCCAGATGAAATCGATGGCTGGTGCTCTGTCGGTCCAGACGCGTTTAGCAGCCTTCTTGCGTTTGCTCTCGGCGGTGATGCGAGTCATGTCCTGTTTGTACGGGTTCACCTTGCGTTTGTTGGTGATGGTGAGATGTTGCTCTTTGTATTTTTTCGCTTTGACCGTGACACTGGTTTTTAATCTGAGGCCATCGCCATACTCGATGGCGAATTCGGCCTTGCCCGGTTTCTGTCTGAGCGGTATTCCCGCCATCGCCAGCCATTCATCATCATGCTGGAAAACAGCGACACGTTTACCCTCGAAATATACCTTGGTATCAGGTGAAAAATTATCGAGCTTGATGAAAGCCAGGCCGCCGGGCACCAGTGACTGTTTGGGTAATGCCTGTGCATAACCGGCACACAGCAGGCAGGCGAGTCCTGCTGCAATCGTCATGCTGATGAGTTCTGTTCTGCAAGTATTCATTATTGATGGCTGCTCGATGGTGGCTATTTAATCACTATTTATATAGGTAGCACAGGTACAATGCTGGTGGTAAACCCGTGTAAAATTACGCTTTTATCTATCACTGATATCTTTCGTTACAGGCTGGATGAGTCGTGGCTGGAACCAAGTTTAGCTCAAGCAGGGCACAACACGTAAAACCATTTTATGTGATGGATCTGCTGGCGCGTGCGCGACAACTGGAAACAGAAGGGCGTTCGGTGGTGCATCTGGAAGTCGGTGAACCGGATTTCGCCACGGCCACGCCCATCATCGATGCCGGTATCGCAGCGTTACGAGACCAGCGCACACATTACACACCGGCAGTCGGCATACCGGAACTTCGGCAGAAAATAGCAGATTATTACCAGCAACGTTATGGACTGGCGATCAGTGCTTCACGTATCGTCATCACGCCCGGTGCATCCGGTGCACTGCAACTGGTGTTGTCAGCCTTGCTGGATGCGGGGGATGAAGTGCTGTTATCCGACCCCGGTTATCCCTGTAATCGCAATATCGCACAACTGCTCGCCATCAAGACCAGAGCGATACCTGTCACTACAGAATCGGCTTACCAGCTCAATGCTGAATTGGTCGATGCGCACTGGCACAAAAAAACACGTGCTGTCATGGTCGCCACGCCTGCCAATCCCACAGGCACACTCATACCCGAGCAGCAATTGAATGCGTTGTATCAGAGTGTAAAAGCGCACCACGGTCACCTTATCGTCGATGAGATCTATCAGGGGCTGGTGTTTGAGGCAGATGACCGTACGGCATTATCATTGTCAGATGATGTGATCGTCATCAATAGCTTCTCCAAATATTTTGGCATGACTGGCTGGCGACTCGGTTGGGTAGTGCTGCCAGAAGCGCTGGTCGAATGCGTCGATCGCATGGCGCAGAACCTGTTTCTTGCGCCACCGACCATGTCGCAATATGCCGCGCTTGCCGCATTCAGTGATGCATGCCGCTCCATATTCGATCAGCGCGTCGATGAATTCAGGCGACGACGGGATTACCTGCTGCCTGCCTTGCGCGAGCTTGGCTTTAAGATAAGCTGCCAGCCGCAGGGTGCTTTTTATCTGTATGCTGATTGCAGCGAATTGACCACCGACAGTTTCAGCTGGGTACAGACGCTGCTCGAAGCCGAAGGTGTGGCAGTCACACCGGGCATCGATTTTGGTGAATATCGAGCCAATGGGCATGTGCGATTCGCTTACACGCGCCCGATCGAGCAGCTGGAGATAGCTGTCGATAAGATAATAAAGCACGTTAATTGTAATATTTAACTTACTGAATAATAAAATAAATATGAATGGAAATATCAGAAAGATGCAGGTACGGCATGACTCACCGGTGAGCTACCATCTGCCGATGAGCAACGCACAGGGCGAGGAGTTGATCGACATGAATGCGCTCATCGGTAAGCCCGTCAAACTGCATTCCTACGGCGAGATACACTGCGTCGCCTGTGGGCGCAAAACCAGCAAGAGCTTCGGTCAGGGACATTGTTATCCCTGTTTCCGTGACCTCGCTGCCTGTGACATGTGCATCATGAAGCCGGAGACCTGCCATTTCGATGCCGGTACCTGCCGTGAACCGGACTGGGCGATGACTCACTGTATGCAACCGCATACCGTGTACCTGGCAAATTCATCCGGTGTCAAAGTCGGTATCACCCGCGGTACCCAGATTCCGACGCGCTGGATCGATCAGGGTGCCAGTTTCGCCTTGCCTGTCTTTCGAGTCAGCACGCGCTTGCAATCCGGTCTGATCGAAGTCGCCATCGCCAAACACGTATCCGATAAAACCAGTTGGCAGAGGATGTTGAAGGGCGCACCGGACGAAGTCGATCTGTTTCAGAAACGCGATGAGTTGATGCAGCTTGCAGCACAGGATATCGAAGACATCACCGCCCGGTTCGATGCAGCAGACATCAGCCCGGTGACCGATTCCGAGGTGTATCGCTTCGAATACCCGGTCGAGCAGTATCCGCAAAAAGTGAAATCGTTCAATTTCGACAAAACACCGGATGTCGAAGGTGTGTTGATGGGGATCAAAGGGCAGTATCTGATACTGGATACAGGCGTGTTGAATATCCGCAAATTCAGCGGCTACCGGATAGGGTTGGAAGCGTAGTGGTGAGACATGAAGAGCAAAACCATCTTGCCGCGAACAACGCGAAGTGCGCGAATGATTCTATAAGGATGCTGTTCGTCGTATCGTTTGTGCAGCTTGCTGAAAAGGTAGTTTGATTTCCATGCGCCTTTTTTGACTCTGTGGTTAAATAAATACTCATTTTTCGGAGAAACATCATCAGCTTACGCGAAGACATACGCAGTGTATTTGATCGAGACCCCGCTGCCAGACATACCCTGGAAGTCCTCACGGCATATCCCGGGCTGCACGCCATCATCTTTCACCGCATCAACCATCGATTGTGGAACATGGGGCTGAAATGGCTGGCGCGCCTCGGTTCGCATATCGCACGCTGGTTTACGGGCATCGAAATTCATCCCGGTGCCACCATCGGCAGACGTTTCTTCATCGATCATGGCATGGGGGTAGTCATCGGTGAAACTGCTGAAATAGGAGATGATTGCACTCTCTACCACGGCGTGACCCTGGGTGGCACCAGCTGGCAGAAGGGAAAACGTCATCCCACGCTGGAGGACAATGTTGTGGTAGGTGCCGGCGCGAAAGTGCTCGGGCCGATAACCTTGCACACCGGTGCACGTGTCGGCTCAAACGCTGTTGTCACGCATGACGTACCCGAGAATAACACCGTCGTCGGTGTGCCCGGGCGTCTGGTGAAACGCGCCAAAGAAGACGAACAGAAAAAACGCGACGAGATCGCTTCCAGGATGGGTTTCGATGCCTATGGTGCGACCAAGGATGCAGACGACCCGGTCGTCACAGCCATCAATCGTATGCTCGATCATATCCACGCTATGGATAACAAGATGGCGACTATGTGTGGGGCACTCAAACAACTCGGTAGTGAGATCGATGTGTCCAATCTGCCTGATCTGGGTTCTTGCGAGATCAGTGCTGAGCAAGGTGATGATGGTAAAGAGGCGGAGAAGATCGAGAGCGAGTGATCGCTGGTTTGATTGTTTAAAACAGTGACATAGTGTTCACCGCAGAGACGCAGAGGGCACTGAGAAAATCGGTAACTTGCAGTAAGAGCGCCTCTCAGGTCGTCATTCCCGAGTGTTTGTGTCGGGGAGCATGGTCTATAAATGGCTACAACAAGTTGGTATGGCCACTCGACTATCCAAACGTTCAGTCAGGATACTATATGACACAATTCAAAGGCTTTCCTGTCGAGTTATTCAGATATCTAGAGGAACTCGCTGCCAACAACAACCGCGAATGGTTCAACACCAATAAACAACGTTATCTTGATGACGTGGTTGAACCCGTACTGGACTTCATCGAAGCGGTCGGTGATCACATGGATACTATCAGCGAACACTTTGTTGCGGATACGCGCAGAAACGGCGGTTCCATGTTTCGCATTTATCGTGATGTCCGCTTCTCGCGAGATAAACGTCCCTACAAAGAAAACGTCGGTTGCCACTTCAGGCACGAAGCCGGAAAGAGTGCGCATGCGCCGGGTTTCTATCTGCACCTGCAGCCTGATAATGTGTTTGTCGGAGCTGGTGTATGGACGCCACCCAATCCCGTGCTGGACAAGATCCGTACGGCGATAGTCGAGCCCCCTGAAAAGTGGCAAGCCGTAATCCACAACAAAAGATTCCTGAAACGTTTCAGTGACATCGAAGGCGAGAGATTGAAACGACCACCGCGAGGATACGATCCCGAACATCGATATGTCGAAGACCTGAAACTGAAATCCCTGTTTGTTAAGTGCCATCTGGATGATGACTTTGTTACCTCACCGAAATTTCCAATGAGGTGATGAATATCTACAAGGATGCGATACCGTTGATGGAGTTTGTCACGACCGCGGTCGGGTTGCGTTTTTAGTAACTGCATCGCCAATGTTTGGGGAATTACATTACATAAAGTAAGTCGGAAATATTTACATGTTAGTAGGGTGTGAAATACTGAAATACTCGTAATGTATTGAAAAAATTAGATTTAATCTATATGGCTCGTTTTTTGCTTACTAGTTCGGTGTCAATATAAATTTAAGCAAGGATACTTAAAAAATGAAAATAAAGAGAAGCACATCATATTCATCCAGATTACCTCTCACGCTGGTTTCGCTCTATACCGGTTTGTTGTTGATTTCGAACGTTTCACATGCGGTGACTATCACCTGGGGTGATAACTTATTTCCAAGCAATCCATTTCCAGCGGCTAATGTTATCAATAACGCGCAGTTTAACGGTGTCTACGATAGCCAGGGTACGGCACCAAATGAATTTCGTATTGCTGGTGCTGCGGGCTCGGTAATTGGTGGTGAAACTTCTGTGGTAGATGGCACATCACCAGTACCGTTGAGTTGGGAGTTCGATGATGTCACCGGTGAGTTATTGAATGTATCCGGTTCGGATATAACACCTGGTGGAAGCGGTACTCCTCCCGCGCCATCTTTAGGTGTGTCAGATGTGGGGTTGTTTTTAAATGCGAAAATATTGGGGCAGGATTTTGGCTTTTTAGCTCCGACGCTGGGCAGTGCTGCCGGTAACTTCTTCGGTGTTGCTTCGATCAGTCGAACAGATTTAACCAATAATGGTATGTTTACCATCCACTTTCCTGTGTTAGAGCTGCAATGGGCTGGTTCAATCGATGTTCCTGGAACCGTCAATGGGGGTATCGACTTCGATTGCAATACAACCAACTACTATATTAGATGCACCTCTGAGTATCTGGGGCAGGCGGCAGAAGGCTCGTCGGGCTTGATTATTGGTAACTATTTACAGTGGGAGCTCGCTGGGAGTACTCCCAGCACACTTCCTGTTCCAGCAGCAGTCTGGTTATTCGGTTCAGGTTTGCTTGGCCTTATCGGTCTGGCTAGAAGAAAAGTTGTTTAACCGGGTTGTCTTTAAGCTGTTTTGATACAGTATGAGGGGGGTTGTTGGTTGTTATTTCATGCGAGGGCATGGACTGATGCCTGGTGAAGCTTCAGCTCTCTTGTGGATACAAATCAGGGCATAATGTAATAAAGCATTATGCTCTGATTTGCTTCTGGTGTTATAGAATCTTTCATTGTTCTATATCACTTCACTCTATGATTGACGTTAGTCAATATGTCAGTCGCCAAAAATTGCGAAACTACATACGTGGGATATTCCCTGTGACCCTTGCTGGAACCGGGAGGTGCGTGTGATGATCGCCGACTTTTTGAGTACCTTGCTCCGGGAGCTGCAACAGTGGTATCTGCAGGTCGCGCTGGCGCGATTGCACAAGCGTGTGGATGGCTATCATCGGCATTCCGGTCGCGATGAAACACACCATACCAAAAGTATCAGATCGTCATTACTGGATTACGTCGATAATGTCGCTGTTGCAAAACAGCAAGAG
>WFUQ01000203.1 GCA_015484935.1 Gammaproteobacteria bacterium | reverse complement strand
GTTCATATCGAATGCCTCATCACTGTACCTTGTGAACGTTCTACGATCCGGATAGGTAGACTCGGATGCGGGCATACCTCGACACATAAGCCGCATCCGACACAGGCATCATGCACCACCGGGCGATACTGGTTCCACATATTAAAACTGATAGCGCGTTCACCCAAAGGGCAGATGGATACGCATGCACCACAGATGCCACGATCCACCCAGGGGTAACAGGCGAGACGGTCGATCTGCGAGATGCCCATGTCTATCTCTTTGACAGGTGTCTCCTGTAACGATGCTGTCGGACAGACCTCCATACATTTATTACACAGGATACAGGCCTTTTCTTCCGGGTTGATATAAGGCGTGTTCACTTTATCTCCCCCCTCGTGTTGGTAAAACTTGATGCATCGGGGAGGGCAGACCTCACCGCACAGACCACAGCCGATGCAGGCGTTGATAAAAGCATCATCATCTTTGAGTGCGCCGGGTGGGCGCAGATGCGTCAACGGATCAGCTTTGGCATCCGATACCATGAAACGCGACATGGCATAGGGCAGGCTGGCCGATGCCAGTATGCCGAAGCCGTAGAGTACACTCTGTAGAAAGGTTCGACGTTGCATCATGCAGCCTCTCTGTGTTTTTCGTCAGCCTGAGTCTGTTCACGTTGATATTGTTTACCGAGATGCCCCGGGCCACGGTCAGGCTGATCTCTGATCTGTACTTTGAATGTCAGTGCGTCGGTCGGACAGATAGCGATGCAAGCCGTGCAGTTATTGCATTCCTGACCGAAACCATCGCGTAAGGGATCGAGACCGAACTCGCAGATGGCGTTGCATTTGGCACAGTCATTACAGTTTTCCACGATGCGCTGGATGCGGAACAGACGGAAGTGACCGAGCAACGAATACAATGCACCGCCGGGGCAGAGGTAACGGCAGAAACCACGACGTGCGACCAGCAAGTCGAACAGGAGTGTGCCGACAAAAAATATCGAGCCGGCACCGAAGCCGCCTAATGCGACAGCATAATAGATCTCGCGCCCGACTATCGCAGGCGGATAGACACCGGCGACCAGTACCGAACCGCTGATAGCGGAGAGCAACAGACCCGCTGCCAGCACCAGATATTTAACCCGTCGATCGAACCGGCGATTACCGGTTTTCAGACCGGCGCGTCGCAACCCGGCTGCGACATTGGTGTTGAGTTCATAGATGAAGGTCGCCGGACATATCCAGCCGCAGAAGAACCGACCGAACACCAGCGTGAACAAAACCGGTATCAACGCGGTGAGCAAGAAAGGCAGATAGAACGTTTTACCTGCAAAGATCTGTCCGACAGCTGCCAGTGGATCACTGAGTTGCAGACCGAAGAACGTACCTGACCAGGTATTACCCTTGATGGCATCGAGATCCTCCTCGACGTCATCGACAAGGAACGAGGTGAGTGTCTCCATGGTGTCGTAGATCTGTTTTTCAGAGTCGGCCAGCAGATCATAGGCATGTGCCGCTTCATAAGTCTGATACAGATGCGCATAAGGCAGGAATAGCAGCATGGTGAACACCAGTGTCAGGCTGACCCAGCGCAGCTTGTTCAGGTGCTTCCACAAAAAAAACGGTGTCGCGACTTTCGAGGTCATGCTGATTTCCTGGGTAGTATCTTTATCGCCTGTGGTATCTGTATGCACGAACGTTCGCACAACCCACAACCGATACAGTTTTCGAGTACGTGCGGTTGTTCCATATAACCGACACGGATAGCGACATCCGGTAACTTGCAGGCGCGGTAACATACCCCGCAACTTTTACCCTGCCACGACAGGCACAGTTGTTTGTCGACGACGGCACGTCCCATGTCGACTTTGTCAAGGATGTCCTCCAGTTCGTATTCGACTTTCTGGATCGCACCGGTAGGGCAGACGTCGCCACACTTCATGCATAGTATGCAGGCTTTCTCGCGCGGGATGATGTACGGCGTGTCGATAGAAGCCAGACCGTTCTCCAGTTCGAAATAATTGATGCAGCGGTTGGGGCAGGCTTCGCCACACTGACCACAGTGGATGCAACGGTTGAGGAAGTCTTCTTCCGGCAATGCACCGGGCGGTCGCAGATAACGCAACGACGGCTGATTGACAGCAGCACGACTCGCGCCGGTGCTCAAGGCAGTCGCGGCTAATGCGACTACGCTGAGACCGCCTGCTTTCAGAAAACGCCTGCGTTTCATATCCTGTCTCCGGGCTTCAGGTTCCAGAATCCGGCATCTGTCGATGTCGCTGCATCCTGAAACCTGAAGCCTCGTGTCATGCCTTTTCTATCCGTACAGCCAGTTTCTTGAAATCTACCTGACCGGACACCAGATCCCATACCCTGCTTGATGTGCTGTTCACCAACCACTTGTTCTTTTTGGGGTCGGCGCTGTCAGCGACAGACAGATTCCATGGGCTGAACATATAACCCCGTGGCACATTGTTACGTGCAGGTTTGACCAGACTGCTGGTGCCCACCTGTGCCTTCGCCTGGAACTTGCCGCGACGTGTGATCAGGTTGACCTTGTCACCGTCTTTGATGCCGAGGTCTTCGGCATCTTTGGGATGCATCTCGACATACATCTCAGGCACCAGTCGTCGTGTGGTCGGGCTACGGTTGGACTTGGCGGTGTGGAAATGTTCGTACACCACGCCCAGTCCTAACCAGTAAGGGTATTTGCCTTCAGGTACCTTGTTCCATTTCTTGCCACGGTATTTCTCATCGGGTAAGTCCGGGGTCAGGCCTTTGTCGCGTGCTTCTTTCAGCAGGGCGATATTGTCGATGGTGTAGTGACCTTTCTTCTTGCCGAACTCCATCAGTTTTTTGGTCACTTCTTCACGGTCGCTGTAATCCTGTTCGCACAGTTTCATATGTACCTTGCCATCCTTGGTACGGAAGTAACCATAAGGTTTGGATTTCCAGTTACCTTCCTGCAACATGAAGCGGCGTTTGGTGCCACCGGCTTTGGCGATGGCATAAGTCGGTGCAGGCCACTGGATACCGCGTAACTTCTTCAGTTGTTCGTAAGGTGACAGACCGTCTACCTTCTCGACTTCGAGTATGCCGGTCAGATCGGTATCGGTGCCCTCGGATGCACGGATGACATCACGCAGGATCTCTTCGGTATCGTAGAAACCGTTCTTGCCTTTCTTGTACGGGAGTACCTTGTCCATATCCAGCCCCAGCAATTTACCGATGCCTTTGGCTTTGTCGATAACCATATCGAGGTCAGGGCGGCAGCCTTTCGGTGGCATAGCCGCCTGTTCGCATATATTGATGCGACGCTCCGAACTGATATAGACACCATCGACTTCGCCCCAGGTCGCAGCCGGGAATATCACATCGGCATACAGATTGTTGGGCGCGTGACGGTATATCTCCTGCACTACATTGAAGGTTTTGCTCAATGCCGGACGCACCAGATTATCCTGATCAGGCAGGTCGATGTGGGTGGCATACACCAGGAACATGGCTTTCACTTCGTCCTTCAATGCCCGTTCCATCATGCCCACTGCCATGCCGGGGTTCTTGGAATTCATCGCATTGACCAGATTCTTTTCCGGTATGCGCCAGTGTTTCGCCATGTGCTTACGGTGGCTGTCGTTCTTCAGTGGCTGGTTGAATGGCAGACGGCCGGTCAGGCCACCGGTGAAACGTTCGCCCATGGCGTTCGGTTGACCGGTCATGGAGAACGGTCCGCAGCCGGGTTTGGCCAGATTACCGGTCAGGGTCAACAGGTTGATGATCGAGATAACATTATGCTGACCGTGGATGTGCTGGTTGTAACCGATACCCCACATGATGATGACGCCACCATGTCCTTCGCCACCAGGGACACCGCTCTTCACATCAGAGCCCTGTTTGCCCTTGCTACGTGCCAGACGTTTACGGGTCGCGTCGGCAAACATACCTGCGACACGACGGATCAGTTCAGGTGACACATCGTGGTTGGGGCCACCCATCCTGTCCTGTACCTGTTCAGGACTGTATTCGGCCTTGACGGTATCGACATAGTTCTTCCAGCCAGTGGTATGGGATTTCATGAACTCCCAGTCGATGACATCGGGATGATCTTTCAGCAGTACGTGGGCGATGGAATTGAGGAAGCTGATATCACCGTTGAGGATGGGAACATGTACCGTATTCTTAGGATTGATATCTTCATAACCCATCACCGTACCCGTGCGTCGTGGATCGACTATGACGGTCGGGATATCGGCCTTCTTCTTGTAGTCAGCTGCACGCCAGAAGATGATAGGGTGCGATTCGCGTGCGTTGTGACCGAAGTGCATGATCATGTCGCACAGTTCGATATCTTCGTACGCCAGTGGCGGGGTGTCGGAACCCAGTGTAGCGAAGTAACCGGTCACAGCAGAGGTCATACACATACGCGCATTGGCTTCGATGGTGTTGGAGCCGAGTACGCCTTTCATGAACAGGTTCTCCAGATACTGGCCTTCCATAGTCAACTGACCCGAACCGTACAGGGCGATGGAGTTACCACCGTGTTTCTTCACCAGGTGGGCGATCTTGTGATCGACCATCTCACCGGCCTGTTCGTAGGGTACACGCACGAAATGTTTTTCGTCGAATGAACCTTTGGTCTTGCTGACATATTCCAGATCGCCGTGACCGGGTTTGTTCCATTCCTCCCATACGTCTTTGCGTACATAGGAGTCACCTTCCATACGATCGACATAGATTGGTTCAGCTGCGGTCAGACCCTTGATGCATTGCAGACCGAAATTGGTGGGGTGATCTTTATCCGGACGCATGGAGACGATCTTGCCATTCTCGACCTGGATGACGGTGCCGCAACCCACGCCGCAGTACGGGCATTGAGCCAGCGCGGTAGTGCGTGACACCTGATCGTCGGAGGGAGCCGCTTCAAGTTCCGGATTGGCTCCTACCATCAGACCGGCACCGGCTGCTGAGCTGGAAATAAAGGCACTGCCTTTCATAAAAGTACGTCGATTCATTTTTATACGTTTCATTATTATTACTCCTGCTACTTAGCCAGTGTGCGCATGTAGGCGATGACATCGTCGATTTCCTGGTCGCTGAGATTCGCCAGTCCGGTCGAATCACTGAAACCAAGCATGCGTGTGTTCGAGCGGCCGTGTTTGATGGTCTCGCGGATGAAGCCATCTGTGGCAGTGTTCAGAAAACCGGCCTTGCCGATAGCGGTGCCTGTACCGCCTGCTGCATACCCGTCACCATTGATGCCGTGACAGGTCGAGCAGATATCATCGAACCATTGTTTGCCCAGACGTTCATCACCGTGGCTTTCAGGTTGCGCATCTACTTCTTTGGAACGGTTCGGCAGCTTCGAGTGTGAACGTAGAAAAGCAACGATCGCTTTGATCTTCTTGCGCCCCAGGTGCGAGAACGGTGGCATGCCAGTACCTGCGCGGCCATTGCGGATAGTGCTTTGAAAGAACTTGTCAGAGGCGATGCTCAACAGTTCAGGGTTGGTCAGGGAAGGGGCAAACCCGGGTTTGCCTATGGCGTCAGCCTGATGGCAGACGGAACAGTTCTGGTTATAGAGGGCTTCGCCCTGTTTGATAGTCGCTTTGTCACCGGCGTTTACCATCTGCGAGGTAGACGCCAGCAGGACCAGCAACACGGAATTGACAGCTCTTTTCGGCATGCTCACTCTCCTGTATTTTTGGCTAGGTGGTTGAGGCCCATCATCAAACAAGCCATTAGAGAGAGTGTTGACCCAGGTCAAAAAGTGGCGGGGTTATGCGAAATAATCGAGTGAAACTTTCTGTGGGTCAGTCTGATCTACCAGTCATCGTCTTCGCTGGCGTGCGCGATGTCCTCATGACAGGTGTAGCAGGCGATATTTTCCCGTTCGAAGCGTTCGTGTTCGGTCTCCAGAAACGCTTCGGGCAGCTTGTGAGCGATGCCTTTATGGCAGTCGATGCAGGTCTTTCCGGCATCGTGCCCGGTCTCGTGTTGTATCGCGGCCTGTTTTCGCTGTTGCTTGTGATCCATCGCGATTTCACTGTGACAGTTGCGACATTCTCGTGAATCGGTTTCCTCCATCGCCTGCCAGACATGTTTCGCCAGCTCATAGCGTTTGGCGACAAATTTTTCACGGCTGTCGATCGACCCCATGAAGTGGTGCAGTAGTTCGTTGCTCGCCTTGATCTTGCGGGCGACTTTGTAGATCCATTCACGCGGTACGTGACAATCCGGACAGGTGGCACGCACACCGGTGGCATTGCGGAAATGCACGGATTCACGGTACTCCTTATATACGTTGTCACGCATTTCGTGGCAGGATATACAGAAGTCTTCGGTATTGGTGAGCTCCAGCGACCAGTTGAAGCCGCCCCAGAAGAGGATGCCACCGACAAAACTGGCCAGCAACACAAGCAGGGAAGGCGTTTTCAGATCGGTTAGTTTCAAAAAAGACTTTCTCCCTGAGGTGAGTAGGTAATACTTTATCGATATGTAACTTATTATTATTGATATCTGTCAACTACCCATGGTTCAGGCATGAAATAATCCTGCATGAATCAAACTGACAACAGAAGCGAAGGAATTATGAGCCAATCAGAGATCACTCCCGTCAACATCGCGGTCATGACTGTATCGGACAGTCGCACTGAAGAGACCGATACTTCAGGTGCGGCATTAGTCGAACGCCTGACCGGTACCGGTCATAGACTGGCCGAGAAGGTCATCGTGCCGGATGATGTCTATCAGATCCGTGAAGTGGTATCGCGCTGGATAGCTGACCCGGATGTGTACATCATCATCACCACCGGCGGTACCGGCCTGACCGGGCGCGATATCACGCCTGAAGCGGTCAAACCCTTGTTCGACAGGGAGATAGAAGGTGTCGGTGAGATATTCCGTCTGATTTCCTATGAGGAGATTGGCACATCGACCATCGCATCGCGTGCGGTCGGTGGTATCGCCAACGGCACGTTCATCTTCAGTCTGCCCGGTTCGACCGGGGCGTGTCGTACCGGCTGGGACAAGCTTATCGCCCCCCAGCTCGACTGCCATAACAAACCCTGTAATCTGGTCGAATTGATGCCGAGGTTGCTGGAAAAATGAGTGGAGCCAAAGACTGCTGTCACAGTCCGGGCTTGTTATCGGTCGATGAGGCGATAGCACAGCTGTTGTCACAGACATCGGCCGTGACGCAGACCGAAAGTATCGACATCATCGATGCGCTCGGACGTGTTCTGGCTGAGGATATCGTATCGAACATCGATGTGCCCGGTCACGATAATACTGCGATGGATGGTTATGCCGTGCGTAGCGAGGATTGCTCACAACCGGGTGCAACACTCAAGGTGAGTCAGCGCATACCGGCTGGTTCGAACGGCGTCGAGGTCAAACCCGGCGAAGCGGCACGTATCTTTACCGGTGCGCCGATTCCGCCGGGAGCAGACGCGGTGGTGATGCAGGAGCTGTGCTCACGTGATGATGACAGTGACGTGGTCACCATCAACAAGGCGGTCTGCGCCGGTGACAATATCCGTCGTGCCGGTGAAGATATCAAGCAAGGTAGCGTAATCCTCAGTGCCGGTACAAAACTGAGACAGCAGGAGATGGGGCTGATCGCATCGATCGGTGCGGCGAAGGTGAGGGTCTACAGAAAGTTACGTGTGGCGTGTTTCTTTACCGGCGATGAGATCGTCGAGCCGGGAAATGCATTACAGGCGGGTCAGATCTATAACTCCAATCGCTATACCCTGAATGGTTTTCTACAGACGCAAGCTTGTGAGATCAGTGATTTCGGTATCGTGCCGGACAGTCTCGACGCCACGCTTGAGGTGATCGAGAAAGCGGCTGAACAGGCCGACCTCATCCTGACCAGCGGTGGGGTGTCTGTCGGCGAAGAAGACTATGTCCGTATCGCGCTGGAGCAACTCGGTGAGCTGTCGCTGTGGCGCATCGCGATGAAGCCGGGTAAACCGGTCGCTTTTGGCAAGGTGGGCAGGGCACTGTTCCTGGGTTTGCCGGGCAATCCGGTATCCGTGTTTGTGACCGCGCAGATATTTGCACGCCCTGTCATCAGGAAATTACAGGGCGAAGCAGAACCGTTACCGCGTCCCGTCAGTGTGCGGGCAGATTTTGAGTGGCCGGCAGTCAAGCGACAGGAGTACCTGCGAGCCAGAATCGAGAACCGGGACGGTGAATCGTGGGCGATACTCTATCCCAGGCAGGGGTCCGGTGTGCTGAGTTCGGCGAGTTGGGCGGATGCACTGGTTATCGTGCCTGTAGATCGAGCTATCACACAGGGTGACGGTATCGATTGTATCGCTTTGATTTAACTGACTAGTCTGAATTAGCCGCACAGCAGTGCGCAGTAGTGGGCTGCCTGTTATCAGGTGTCTATTAGCTATTTCTTATGTAGCGGGCATTCGTCCGAAAATGTGAACTCGTCGTTGATTTAATCGTAAAATACCCTTTACAATTCATTGAATGAATTTGTAACGACATGAAAATACTCGTGTTTTTTATAGGGATAGACATTGCCAAAATCTGATTTCCAGAATAATCGTCTACACATGCTATCAACGACTGGTTGTGCAACACGGGTGCGTGCGAGCCTGTTCCTGTGGTGTGTGTTTTCCTTGTGCCTACTATCTGTTACTGATGCCCTGGCATCTCGTGCTGGCATCGCAGGTTATTCAAATGAGAATGGGTCTGATTGCTCTACCTGTCATTCTGGTGGTTCCTATAATTACACCCCATCGTTGACGGTCACTAATGGTGACCCCTTCGGTGGTGGATATGTTATCGAGAACAGTACTCGCGCGACCATCCAGTTCAAAATGGATAAGGCGATCTTTACGACGCGTGCACCGAAGGCGGGTTTTAATGCATCCTCACCGGAAGGGACGCTGACCAATGTCGGGCAACCGACCGTCAAGAATATCACCAATGCTACGACTACCCGGGTCGAAGTGACGCATGACGGGGATGTCGATAATGGTGTCAGTGGGGTGAACGACAACGAGGGTACCACGACTTCGAACAGCAGTTTTGCTTCTACCAACGGTGATGTCACCTGGACCTTCCACTGGAACGGGCCATCGAATATCAATGATGCATGGTCACGTATCTATGCTTGTGGTAATCCGGTCAATGATAATTCGGATGGTGTAACAGGTAGTGATGGCGATGGCCCGGTACAATGTACCAGTATGGTCATCTATACCGATGATAAACCTGTCATCACTGAATCGCTCAATGTTACATTCAACTACTACGAAGACCAGCTTGGACCTGATCATCAGATATTGTTCGATGCGGACACCTTCATCAACATCGCTGATAACGATGATCTCGAGAGTGCCAATTCGGTGCGTATGGCGGAGGTGCAGATATATAATGGTTATCAGTCCGGTCAGGATTTTCTGGCGTACACGACATCGAATTCGATAACAGGGTCATACAGTAATGGCACCATGACGCTGGATTTTACTGGCGGTAACACATCTATAGATAGTTTCGAAGATGTGATGGGTGACGTCAAATTCTATAATACCAGTGAGAATCCAACTCAGGGTTATCGGTACATCCGCTACCGGGTGCAGGATTCCTTCAGCCGCTGGTCATCCTACTCGACATGGAACCGGATCAACGTATTCAACACAAATGACCAACCGACCGTGAGCGGTTTCAGTGGTACCACAAGTTACACCGAGAATGGTTCTGTAGCGGTCGACAGTACTATCACCCTGGCGGACCCGGAAAACAATTCCCTTACCCAGGCGGTACTGACTATCAGCAGTGGTTATCAGAGTGGTGATACGCTGAGTTGTGTCACTGGTAGCGGTATCACCTGTGGCACGTTTAATACCACCAACCGCACCTTGACCCTGTCGGGCACGGCTTCGTTGGCAACATACGATGCCAAGTTGCAGTCTGTGTTGTTCAGCCACAGCGGTGATAACCTGTCGAACACGAACCGTACGGTACAGTTGCAGCTGACGGATAATGGCGGTGTCGCCAATGGTGGTGATAACACCAGTTTTATCTATTCAAAAACCATCGACCCGATACCGGTGAATGATGATCCGACTGTCAGTGGTTTCAGTGGTACCACAAGTTACACCGAGAATGGTTCTGTAGCGGTCGACAGCACTATCAACCTGGCAGACCCGGAAAACAATTCCCTTACCCAGGCGGTACTGACTATCAGCAGCGGTTATCAGAGCGGCGATACGCTGAGTTGTGTCACAGGCAGTGGTATCACCTGTGGCACGTTTAATACCGCCAACCGCACCTTGACCTTGTCCGGTACGGCTTCACTGGCGACATACAAAACCAAGTTACAGTCAGTATTATTCAGTCACAGTGGAGACAGCCTGTCGAATACGAACCGTACGGTACAGTTGCAGTTGACGGATAACGGTGGTACCGCCAATGGTGGTGATAACACCAGTATCGTCTATTCAAAAACCATCGATCCATTGCCGGTCAATGATGCGCCCGTGGTGACAGGCTTCACTGGCACCACGGCTTATACCGAGAATGGCAGTGTGACGGTGGATAGCAGTATCAGTATCGTTGATGCCGAGAGCGATACCCTGTCGCAGGCGACGATGGCGATCACCAACTATGTGAATGGTGAAGACAGCCTGAGCTGTGTCAGCGATGGCACCATCACCTGTTCGTTCAACAGCGCCAGCGGTGTGCTCACCCTGAGTGGTGTCACCACGATTGCGAACTACGATAGCCGCTTACAGTCAGTCAGCTACAGCAACAGTTCGGAGAACCCGACCACCACTACACGAAATGTGCAGCTGGTGCTGGTCGATACCGGTGGTATCGCCAATGGCGGTAGCAATACCAGTGTTGCGGTGAACAAGAGCATCAGTATCGCGTCAGTGAATGCACCACCTGTGGTCAGTGGCTTCAGTGGCACCGCCTTCTTCACCGAGAATGGCAGTGTGTTGGTTGATAACAGTATCAGTATCGTCGATGAAGAGAATCACGATATCGGTAGTGCCACCATGACTCTTACCAATTACGTCAACGGTGAAGATAATCTGAACTGTGTCAGCGATGGCACCATCACCTGTTCGTTCAACAGCGCCAGCGGTGTGCTCACCCTGAGTGGTGTCACCACGATCGCCAACTACGACAGCCGGTTACAGTCAGTCACCTATAGCAACAGCTCGGATAACCCGACCACCGCCACACGCAATGTACAACTGGTGCTGATCGATGTCGGTGGCACGGCCAATGGTGGTAGCGATACCAGTGTTGCCGTGAACAAGAGCATCAGCATCACGGCGGTGAACGATGCGCCGACGGCTGCCAGCAACACGGTAGCGACCAGTGAAGACAGCGATTACACATTCAGTGCTGCCGACTTTGGTTTCACCGATATCGATGGTGGCAGTTTTACAACGTTGATCATCGAAAGCCTGCCGGTGAATGGTGATCTTTATGATAATGGTGTCATCATCAGTTCGCTGCCGGTTAACCTGGCAGCAGCCGACATTGCGACTTTGACCTTCAAGTCCGATACTAACGGCAACGGCACGGCATATGCCAGCTTCCAGTTCGAGGTGCAGGATAACGGTGCCGTACCGAATACCAGCAGTGGTAACTACCTCATAACTATCGATGTCAATGCCGTCAACGATGCGCCGACTTCGGCCAGTGGCAGTATCAATGCCAGTGAAGATACTGACTATACATTCAGTTCCGGTGATTTCAGTTTCAGTGATGTTGCAGACGGGCAGACCTTCAATGGCATCCGTATCGAAAGCCTGCCTTTGAAAGGCGAGTTACGCGATAACAATGTGTTGGTCAGTACCCTGCCGCATGATGTCAGTCTGGCCGGGCTGGCGCAGCTGACCTACCGTGCTGCTACGAACGAAAATGGCAACAATTACACCAGCTTCCAGTTCGAGGTGTTCGATACCGGCAGCGATAACAACCTCAGTCAGGG
>WFUQ01000202.1 GCA_015484935.1 Gammaproteobacteria bacterium | reverse complement strand
TACGCATCGACCCGTCCGATCATCGTAAAAACTCTCCACTGGTAGCGTATGCACTCAATTACGCGGCAGATGCAGACGCGACTGACAACGCGTTGTTATTCTCGATAAAAGGCTTGATCGGTGGTTATCCGGGTATCTTTTCGATCGTACCGTATTATGAAAAGATAAATGAATACAGCGACATCGAGAATCGCGATGTCTGGGAGTATTCCCTGAATTTTACCCAGGAAGAACTGAATCAACTGATGCGGCACGCCTGGGAGTTGAGATACATACAGTTCGATTATTACTTCCTCACCGAAAACTGCTCCTATCATATGCTCTCACTGATGGAGGTCGCCAGACCCGAGCTTGATCTCACTGCGCAGTTCGATGTGAAAGCGATTCCGTCCGATACGGTGCGTGCTGTCATCGATAATGATCTGGTGACCGAATATCATTACCGTCCGGCAAGCACCACGGTCATCGCACAGCGTTCCAGACAGATGAGTGAGCAGGATAATGAGCTGGTGGTAGCCATCAGTAATGGTCAGGAAAAAGTAGACAGTGAGATATTCATTCAAAAGCCTGAAGACGAACGGGCAAGGATCTACGAACAGGCCTACGATTACTCACGCTTTCTGGCAACGGCTGACCCGACGGTGAGAGATGCGCGTGCCGATACGAACTGGCAGTTATTGGCTGCCCGGAGTCGTTTGCCGAATGAAGGTGTCTGGTCTGAGATCGTTAGACCTGAAGTGAGAGCAGAGGATGGACACAGCACTGGCAGGATGGCGTACGGTGCAGGGGTGTTGCAGCACAATGGATTCATCAGTCTGCAATGGCGACCGGCATATCACGATGTGGTTGATCCGGTAGCGGGTTATACAAGAGGCGCACAGATCAATTTTCTGGATTTCAACGTACGCTATTACACCGATGCCAGACAACTTCGACTGGATAAATTCACCGCGATAAATGTGTTGTCATTGACACCGCGTGATACCTATTTCCAGCCATTGTCTTGGGGTATCGATATCGCGGTGGAGCGTCAACCGACCAGAACCTCGATCGCGAATGCGGCACAGGCCGTGGTCAATCTCGGTTACAGTAAAAATTTCTTCTCGGATGTGACCACCTATGCACTGGCAGAAGTCAATCTGAAAGCGGCGAATCGCTTCGATAAAGGATTCAGTACCGGTGCCGGATTGAAGCTGGGTTTTCTTATCCAGGAAAAACAGTATTCTCTACAGAGTAATCTGAAGGCTGTGCGATTCTTTGCCGGCGAGCGTAACCTGCACCAACAGTTTGAATTGACCGGCGCTTATCATCTGGGTGTGGATGATTCGGTGAGGTTGACAGTCGAACGCAGTCGGGATTATCAGCGTTACCGCTCCGATATCCAGCTTTCCTATCAGGTATATTTCTAGTCATGATACGCCGCGATATCACTCGATCCAGAGTTGGGAAGGTATTGCTTGTACTCACATTGCTGGCTGTCACCTCGGCCTGTACAGGTGTGATCTTCCAACCATTGAAGCGACATTATTTTACGCCGGGCGTAGTCGACGTGGCTTATGAAGATGTCACTATCGAATCTGACAAGGGTCTGATGCTGCATGGCTGGAAATTACTGGCGGATAAACCGGGTGACACAACGATCCTGTTCCTCCATGGTAACGGTGAAAATATCAGCACACACTTCGCCAATCTGTATTGGCTGACCGAATACGGCTACGATAGCTATATATTCGATTATCGCGGTTACGGTAAATCGGAAGGGCTGGCAGAACTCGATGGTGTCATACGTGATGTGAATGCTATGCTGGATTATGTAGTCTCACATACGGCTGATGATCAGAATATCGTCGTTATCGGTCACAGCATGGGTGGAGCACTGGCGATCTATGGTGTTGCTGACTATGATAAAAAAGAACGGTTGAGCGCACTGGTGACAGTCGAAGCTTTCAGCGATTATCGTGATATCACCAGAGATGTACTTGGCAGAAGCTGGTTGACATGGTTATTACAATGGCCGGTTTCACTCACTATCGATAACAGTTATAGCCCTGTCGATGTGATAGCAGATATCTCCCCGCTACCTGTCCTCATCATGCACAGCAGAAAAGATGAGATAGTCCCTTTCTATCATGCGCTGCGCTTGTATGAAGCCGCTGCGATGCCCAGGCAGTTCATCGAAGTTGACAGTGATCACAGTCATGTCTTCAATGTCGAGCCGAACCGGCAGCTGTTGCTCGATTACATCAAGAGCCTGCCTTAGTGGCAATCACTGTGTTGCTGCTCTGGAGAATGTTTCCAGTGCCTTGCTTATTTTTTTGACACTGGCATCGCAGCCTGTGATGTGGTGCCTGTTTGCGATGAATGCAGGGTCGTTGTAGCTCAACCACACCTGTCCGTCTTCATCTTTATATGCGAGGGCTTTCTGTGGCAGATCGATAGCAACGGTTAACTGGCATTGCATCAATGGTGTGCCTGCTTTGGGATTGCCAAAGATCAGTAGTTCGGCATCACGCAGTGTCATATCCACTTTTCTCGCACCCTCTGAATGAGAGATGCGCTTGAATATAGTCATGCCTTTCTTTTTAAGGGCGCTTTCAAGCCTGTCGATAGTCTCGCTTACTGCGTAGTTACTCTTGATGTCTATCGTGCCTATAGCATGACCTGCGAGTGCTTCGGTATTGAGTGATATAGTTACGATAGAAAGTATAATAATTTTGTATGGATCCATTGTGGTCATCCTGTCGGTTTCGTTATCACAAGTATATTCTTTTTAAGAAAAAAAGCCCCGGCAAAAAGCCGGGGCAAAGTGCAAGGAGAGTACAATTGGAGTTTATTATTAGAATATATGTGTCACCTGAATGGCGTAGCGTTTGTCTACACCATCAAGATTGGCATTTGGTCCTGCACCAGAACCAAAATTGATGCCGTTGGAAGAGCGGTTAGCAACTTCCATATTGATGCGAGTTTTCTTGTTTATGTGATACTGCGCACCGAGAGTGAATGTTTTAAATTCGAATTCCAGTGGATCACCTTCAAGACGATTATATATGTCGTAACGAGCATCTATCTCCCATTTTGTACCAG
>WFUQ01000201.1 GCA_015484935.1 Gammaproteobacteria bacterium | reverse complement strand
GGGTAAACGTATCGCTGATAGCGAATGTACTGGCTTGCCAGTCGATGCTGCCGGCATTGACCCAGTTACGCGACAGGGTCGGACTGCCGGTGATGGTGCTGGTGCCATTGCTGGTCAGGGTGCCTGTGCCCGAGAACGTGCCGCCACTCCAGTTGAAAGCATTGCTTAAAATAACATTGCCAGCGCCGGTGAGCACACCACCAGATATGGTGAGCGTACCATCAAGCGTGGAGTTGCTTGCCAGTGTGAAAGTACCGCTATTGAGTGTGAGTGTACCGGCCGCATCCAGTTGCAGTGATAATGCGTCAGCGGTTCCGGCTATGCTCACATTGAATATGCCGATAAACACATCATCAGCGGTTGTGGGCAACACATCTCCAGACCAGTTGGCAGCACTGGTCCACAGCCCATCTGCTGCACCGTCATCCCAGTAGATCCCATTGAATGCGGTGTTGATGACAATATTTAATGCACTGACACCGAAAGTCGGCGTGATCGTGTCAACGCCGATGGGGGTAACAGTCATCGTGCTGGAAGCAAGAGTGGCATAGGTCAGTGGTTCGAACTGGTGACCGGCAACAGATGTATAGTTAAGACGGATCAGATCCAGGCTACCACCGATGAAATCACCTGTACTACCGATGGCCAGGATATCGTAAGAACCCAGAGCTGGGTCGATATCACCGGATGATATCTCGATTTCGATCGTGCCACTGTTATGCGTGTAAGTTCCAGCGACAGTCAGCGTCCCGATAGTACCAGTTCCTCCTGTTATACCCGGTCTGATAGTGCCGCCGTTATTGATAACATTACCGGAGAAGGTCCCTGCACCTGACAATAGAGTATTCGCAGGCAAGATCAGATCACTGCCGCTTAAACCCACCGTTCCGGCATCGACCTGCAATATGCTGCCAGCACTCATGGTGAAGCCGTTGGTGAAGGTTATATCACCACTGCCAAAATTCTTGGTGAGATTACCTGTGTTGGCACCGTTGATGAATGGTACGTTGATACTCAATATCCCGCCGCTATTCGTAGCCGTGATCGTATTGTTGCTCACGATGCTACCGGTGCCATTGATATTGCTGGTAGCGACAGTAGTGGTGGTGGTCCACGTACCGGGGTTATTGATGGTTAACGTCTTGTTCAGCGTTAAAGTATCGCCTCTTATCAGGTTGCCGATATCGAAACCGCCATTAGCGATAAGCTCGCCTGCCCCATCGAGCAGGAAGGACTGATCGATACTGTTATCGGTGGGCGCATTCCAGGTGGTAAGTCCGTTGACGGTGAGGTTGGCACTGTGGGTCAGGCTGCCTTCAAAAAGGTTGAGTGCACCGTCAAGAGTCGAAGCGTTCGTGATCGTCAACGCCCCGTTGTTGATAGTCAGGTCACCGGCACCACTCAGAATATTGACTGCTTCGATACTGTTTACCGTTGCGGTAAATGTGATCGGAATATCGGCATTGGCAGTCGCATCAGGTACGAAACCGAGATCCCAGTTGCTGGCATTCGACCATAGACCATCACCACCAGCATTATTGAAAGTGGCCAGCTGGAAGACCGTTAGTAAGTCAAGGCTGCTGGCATTGTATGTCGGTGTGATTGTTGTGAAGCCGATGCCATTGATTGCAGTGAATGTATTACCGAAGTTCGAGCCATAGTTTAATGGTGTCAGCGTGTCGCCGTCAGCTGAAACATAAGTACCGATATCGATCAGTGTTAAGGTTCCCAGTAAATCTGCTTGCCCGGTAATGTTCAACAGGTCGTAATTTGTGCCAGCAGCTACAACGCTGTCGTTTATCTCTATTTCGATATCACCAGCAGTTTGAGTGAAGTCACCAGTGATGGTGAATGTACCAACAGTGCCCGTCCCACCAGGTTGAATAGTGCCGCCATTATTAGTGACATTACCTGTAAAAGCGCCACTACCTTTCAGGATGGATCCGGTGTCCAATGTAAGTGCTGCACCATTCAATGATAAGGCACCGGTTTGAATGTCGATGGTTGCGGCGGTATTGGTAAAGGCAGCATTGATCTGGCTGGTGCCAGTACCTGTTGATTTGGTAATCGTGCCGGTATTATTGAAAGCACCATCTGCTGTAGTGCTTATGATGGCGGTATCATTGAGAAAGTTGAAGCTGCCAGAGTTGTTCAAAATCGCAGTATTGGTGATATCAAACTCGTCACCCACACCCGTATTAAAGTTTATCGTGCCGGCATTATTGAGTGTGACGTTATCCAGAACGCGATCTCCGTCTGCTCCATCGTCACCGCTGATCGTCATGATGGTCGTCACCGGCACAGAGAGGGTGCCACCGTTAACACCACCAGAGATGGTGGAGGTGAATGTCCAGTCCATGCCACCGTTAAGGGTGAGTATCATCCCCTCAATATCGAGTAACCCACCGGATAAAGTCAGTTTGCCATCGAATGTAGAATCAGCATCCAATGCCAATGACCCACCAGTGGTGATGATCAGGTCACCGGTTCCACCGATCGAAAATGCAGACTCGGCACTGTTTATCGTTGCAGTGAAGGTCGCAGCGATATCAGCATCTGCAGTTGAATCCGGCACAAATCCACTGTCCCAGTTAGATGCAGTAGACCAGAGCCCGTCGCCAGTACCGGCATTGTTATCGAATGTGAATATCTGAAAGACGGTTAAAAGATCAATGCTGGTCGCATTGTAGGTTGGCGTGATAAGGGTGAAGCCGATTCCATTTGCTGATGCAAAAACATTAGCGGTTTTTGAGCCGTAAGTGACAGGTATAAATAGATCATTATCAAATGGGGCGTAGAAATTGATAGCAGACAGATCGATCGTACCAAGCAGATTGGCGATCCCGCTGATAGCCAGTAGATCATAATCGGTACCCGCAACACCGGTAGCTGCGTCAGTGTCTAGTTCGATATTGATAGAACCTGTGTTATTGAAATCACCAGTCACATTGATCGTGCCGACAGCGTTAAGCCCGCCAGGATTAATGACACCTGCGTTATCTAATGAAGCAGTACCGACATCGATGGTGCCGTTACCATCCAGCTTGCCACCAGAAGCGATCGTGAGTATCGTGTTGTTCGTGGTGAAGGTTGAGCCGGTATTAAGATTCAGGGCGCCATTGACGGTGATCGCAGTGTTGGTGCTGCTTGCATTGGAGATATTCAGGGTTCTGTTGGGGTCGATAGTGATTCCGTTACTGAGTGACACGCCATCGAGAGTTGCACCACCAAAACCGATGTCCAGTACGGCTCCACCCGTTATCGTGATTGTGCCGTTAGTGATGCTGCCACCACTTATCGTCAGACTCCCCGTGGTTGCATTCAGCGCGAGTGTATCTGCAGAGTTATCGAGCGTGCCTATCAGATTTGTGATACCAGTACCGGCGTTCGTCCAGCTGCCGATGTCCGCTGTCGTTATCGTTCCGTCGAACTGTAACGTGCTGCCATTGGCAACAGTGACTGTTCCCGTGTTGGTGACATTAGTGAGTGTTAGTGAACCGGCCAGACTATTGGCATCGATGGCACCCTGATTGAGGGTTGAGGTACCACCAAACGTACCACCGACTTCACCTCGACCACTGACAGTAATACCGGCACCGATGGTGGTTGTTCCTGAAATTGGTCTGAATTTATTATTGTCACTACCGTTGTCGGCCAGGATGATCGAACCACTACCGCTGATGGTCGTGGTATTCATGATGTTGAATTCGGTCGAATTACCGGTACTGCTCAATGTGATCGTCGGAGTGGTGTTGTTTACACCACCGAGTGTAAGTCCGTTCTGGGCACGTAGAAACTCACCGTTAAGAACTTCAACATTGAGGTCGAGGATGATACCGTCCAGTGTAGGTGTCGCTGGACCATTGATGATGAGTTTGGTCAGCGTCGAAGATGTCAGGGTATTGGCTATGATGATACCGGTATGAAGAACAGCATCGATCCCAGCTCCCGTGAGGATATCTATAGTGCCAGTACCCGTATTGATGTCTGCACCGATAGTGACTGCGTTGATGTCGGTGCTGTTACTGGCATCCAGCGTCACATTGCCACCATTACTGGTCAGCGCTGCACCGATATTGATCAAACCTGCTGTATCGGCATTGGTATCTGCATTAAGAGACAGAGCGAGAGTGTTGCCGCCACTGGCGGTAATAGCAGCATTGACCAGAATATCGTTTTCGGCATTCAGTGTGAGTGTCACATTACCGGCATTCAGTACCACACTGATCGGATCGACAACCGTGATATCACCGAGTTGTGTGAGGCCGGTACCGTCAACGGTGGTGATGGTGACGCTGGTACCACCTTCGAGCGACAGTATGATCTGATCGATATCCGCGATGGCGGTATCGGCAGTCGGATTGAAAGTATTGGGATTACCACCATCGAATGCACCACCACTGGAATCATCGCCAGCTGTGGTTGCGACTGTGCGTAGCTCGACATCACGCGGATCGAGCAACCATTCACCGCCCTGTCCGTTGGCTGCACTGGCTGTTACCGAACCCTTGGCCTCAAGATAGACTTTACCCGAGGTTTCGACGAAGCCGCCATCACCGGCTTCACTGCCACCGGTGGCACTGATCGAGCCGTAGAATTTCGTACTGTCATCGGCCCACACGATGACTTTGCCACCATCACCGTTGGTCGTGGCATCTGCCTTGATAGATGTGTCGCTGCTGATGACGGTTGCGCTGGCGTTTTTGATATCGGGGTTCTTGCCCTGATAATCACCACCGACCCGTACTTGACCACCACCAGTCGCACCGGAATCATCGACTTCGGTGCCGCCCAGCAGTGCAACCCGCTCACCCAATATGTCGATATTGCCGCCCTTGCCTGTTTCGCTACTCGCGGTGACGGTGGCATCCTGCTGGATGTTGTCGGCTTTGGCGACGAAGGAGATATTACCCGCTGCATCTACGGTAATCGCATTGGCACTGACCACGCCGCTGTTGCTG
>WFUQ01000200.1 GCA_015484935.1 Gammaproteobacteria bacterium | reverse complement strand
TTTTTTATGTGTCGAAACTGACGGGGAATGCCTAGCTATGTCTGCGTCTCGCGATGCCGACCAGCCCCAGCAGACCGGAAGCAAATAACCAGACTGCGGCAGGAACCGGTATCGGGCTGGTATCGATGCTGACGACAATCTCACTGCCGATGGCTTTTTTCTGGATAAAGGCAGATTCACCATTAGCACTGCTGATCGCCTGTAAGGTATTCTGTAGTGTCAGACCGACATGGTCCCGGTTGTCCCAGAGGGGTGTAGTCAGGTCGAAGCCGCCATTTGCATTCCAGGTGTGGAAGACATTGTCCTGAATATTCAGTGGGTCAGTGACCGTCAGGAATGTGGTCTCTTCCGTTCCGAAGATGGGGGCAGGGTCAAACCAGTCAAATACGCGCAGATAAGCGGTGACATCCACACTGGTACCCGGCCCGTTCAGGCGGTAGTCACCAGTCTCTCCGACATTGATGCCATCGAGCACGAAACCGGGCTTGGCGATAACCTGAATACTGCCGGTTCCTGTGACTTCCACGACACCGGGGGTGCCATTGGTCGAGCTCGCCTCGAAGTTGGTAGGCAAAACGAAAATATTATCGCCAGATGAGTTTAGCGTTCCGAAGATAGGATCGATGTCAGCCGGATTATAGATGAAGCAGACTGTCGAACCTTCCAGTGCGGTTTCTCCCAATCCTGCCAGGGTGTTGCACAGGCTGGCGGAAGCCTGCGAAGAAAGCATGAGTAGCCCGGTCAGTGCACTCGTTCCAAGTGATTTTTTTAGCAGTTCCATTTAGATATCTCCTCCCAAGAGATACGATCTATTACGTGTCTGATTTATTATAATTTTGGATGGCTGTTTTCCCGGTTTTCCAGGCAGCTCTTTAATTTTTGTAGTTAGTCTAAAGCAATAAACAAGCCAATAATTATTATAGACAGGATTTCAATAAGTTAGAAAAATACGACGGTGTGAACAGGCACGTCGTTGCATCGTGTGTAATAAAAGTCGACAGATAACAGGGAAATCTGAAGTCTGTTGGCGGTATTTGTAAAATTTCGGGTGATTTTTGCTGTTTGTAGGCAGGACAGTGATGAAAAAAGCGGAATCTTTCATTCGTTTTGAACCAGAGCTGTCAGTTATTTCGACAAAGCCTTGTCATGACAGGACACAATGTCAGGCTATGCCGTGACAGCATCCTGAAAGTTTGTGCCAGGAGCGTGTTTTTGCGAAGGAATACGCCCGCATAACCTGCTACAATCCCGCGCCAACTATGAGCATAAAATCTGACAAATGGATACGCCGCGAATCTGAAAAGGGCATGATCGAGCCGTTTGAGGCCGGTCAGGTGCGCACGGGTGAGAACGGTGACAAGCTGATCTCCTACGGTACGTCGAGCTATGGCTATGATGTGCGGTGTTCGGACCATTTCAAAATATTCACCAATATCAACTCTGCCGTGGTGGACCCGAAGGACTTTTCGGAACACAGTTTCGTCGATTTCACCGGTGATGTCTGTATCATCCCGCCCAATTCGTTCGCCCTGGCGCGTACGGTCGAGTTTTTTCGTATCCCGCGAAATGTCCTGACCGTGTGTCTGGGAAAATCGACTTATGCCCGCTGTGGCATCATCGTCAATGTGACGCCACTGGAACCGGAGTGGCAAGGGCATGTGACGCTGGAGTTTTCCAACACCACACCGTTGCCAGCCAAGATCTATGCTAACGAAGGCGTGGCACAGATGTTGTTCTTCGAATCGGATGAAGTCTGTGAAACGTCTTACGCAGACCGTGGCGGTAAATATCAGGGACAGACCGGCGTCACCCTGCCAAAAACATAAGCGTGCAGCCGGGTCTGATCACACAGTCTCTGACCGCCCTGTTTTCACTCTTTAGCGACTATAGAGCCGTAGAGTGATATGCGACGTTTTTTTCCCACCTTCCTGTTGATCATACTGGTGCTTGCACTGTATCCCTTCATCGGGATGGATGAAAACGACAAGCCTGAAATAAAAGGTCTGCCGTGGCAGATCGAAACGCAGCCCGATGGTTATACCAGGGTGTTCGGGCTGGTGCCGGGCAAGAGCACGCTGTCACAGGCGGTGGAACAGCTGGGTGATGATTATGAACTTGCTATCGTCAAGGATGAGACATCGCGTAATCTTGAGATGTATTACAGCCATTACCGTGCCGGTCTGATGACGGCAAAACTGGTATTGACCGCGCAGGCAGATGATCAGACGCTGGCAGCATGGCAGCAACGTGCAGCCAAAATCGATTATATGAAATCGGGCAAGGCGAGAAAATATATCCTGTCAGAGCAGGACAGGATGCAGGCTATGCAGTCGCTCATCTCTGTCATCACGTTCATACCCGCAGTCAATCTAGATGATGAGATCATCCGTAATCGATTCGGTGAACCCGATGAGCTGATCGAACAATCGGCCGGGGTGAAACATTATCTCTACGCCGGAACCGGGCTCGGCATCGCACTCAGCGAACAGGGCAAGGAAGTATTGCAGTATGTCGCGCCGGTCGACTTTGATCGATTGCGTGCCCCACTCACAGAATGACGCGGTCTCGTCCTAGCGGAAGCTGACGATCGGCCAGTCGCGTTGTTTTGCGATGTCGCTAAGTTGCGGGTCAGGATCGACTGCCACCGGATACGTGACGCGCTCCAGCAGAGGCAGGTCATTGTGGGAGTCGCTGTAGAACGTGCTGCCCTGCAGGTCTGCATCATGCTGCTGCATCCAGTCGTTTAGTCGAGTAATTTTCCCATGCTGGAAGCTGGGTATGCCCGCCACCTTGCCGGTGTATCGGCCATCGATGACTTCCGGTTCCGTTGCGATCAGATGTTCGACCCCGAATGCGTCAGCGATAGGCGCGGTGACGAAACGGTTGGTTGCGGTGATGATCAGTGTGGTATCACCTGCCTGCCGGTGTTGCTCGACTTTTTCCAGACCGATGCGTGTCATCATCGGCCGCACGTGTTTCTCCATGAATTCCTGATGTAATCGGCTGAGTGTTTCATTGTCGATGAGCGACAGGGGATTGAGCGAGAAATTCAGAAACTCGTGGATGTCCAGTTCACCATCGGCATATTGCTGATAGAAACGTTCATTCGCCTGCTCGTACAGTTCGGCATCGACCAGGCCTTTTTCGACCAGAAAAACGCCCCAGAGATAATCGCTGTCACCAGCCAGTAAAGTATTGTCCAGGTCAAAAAGAGCCAGTGCCATAAGCAGTCCAGAAAAGCATGGGGGCAGACCCGGTTTTCCGGCACTGTCCCAGTTCAAAAAATACGGGGTCAGTGCCGGTTTTTTCGACTCTGACCCCACCTGCAAAAATCTCACAATAAAAGCAGACTAAATCTTTTCTTATCGCGCTTGTCTGATATTATCATTAGTAATTAAAATTTTTGGTTCGACCGTTTCACGACACGAAAAACGGCGGACGACTGGAAGGGCAAGTGATTGATTCAAAAGGCTTTAGAGCCAATGTCGGGATTATTCTGAGTAATTCTGAAGGCAAGTTATTCTGGGCGCGTCGCTGTGGCCAGAACGCCTGGCAGTTTCCGCAGGGGGGGGTGCAGGAGCGCGAGTCTCCAGAGCAGGCGATGTATCGAGAGTTGCAGGAAGAGACCGGTCTGCGTGCAGAACATGTGGAGATGCTCGGGCGTACCGATGACTGGCTGCGGTATGGCATCCCGGAGCACCTGCAACGCAAACATTCCAAACCGCTGTGTGTCGGTCAGAAACAGATCTGGTTTATCCTCAAGTTGATCGGTGATGAAGCAGACGTGAACCTGAGCGCCAACGACAAACCGGAATTCGACAACTGGCGCTGGGTGAAATACTGGCAGCCACTGGAAGAGATCGTGTTTTTCAAGCGTGATGTCTACAAACAGGCGCTGACTGAATTGCAGCAATACCTGTAGTTCGTAGCGTGTGGTTACAGCGGTTGTAATTCGACCAGCAGCACGATGGCGATCAGCACCAGAACCGGAGCTTCGTTGAACCAGCGGAACCAGACATGCGAGCGGGTATTGCGATCATCCCCGAAATCCGCGACCAGTTTGCCACACCAGATGTGATACACGATGAGCAACAGTACCAGCGTGAGTTTGGCCTGCATCCACAGGGTAGACAGTACACCGCTGCCCAGATAATGGATCAACCACAGACCGAAGACGACAGTGAGTACTCCACCGGGTGTGGTGATACCCCAGAACAGTTTACGCTCCATTATCTTGAATCGCTCGTTACTGACTTCATCACTCGAACTGGCATGGTAGACGAACAGGCGAGGCAGATAAAACAGACCGGCGAACCAGGTCACCATAAAAATAATATGAAATGCTTTTACCCACAGCATGGTGTTTTCAGCCACTTTATTGTTAATTCAGTGCATAATACCACGTGGTCGGACGGGGCTTCATACCGCTCTGATCATCGATTTATAACGCGGTTTCAGAGCCGATGCTATCGGGTTCTGAACCCGCTTTTTTACAGGGGAACTGTCAGGTGTTAGATGTAGGTGTGGTAGGTGGCACAGGTTATACCGGCGTAGAGTTACTGCGTCTGCTCGCTGTGCACCCGGATGTGAATCTCAAGATGGTCACTTCGCGTTCCGAGTCGGGTCGCAAGGTGTCGGATCTGTTCGCCAACCTGCGTGGTTTTGTCGATATCGAATTCACCGAACCTGATGTCGAAACACTCGGTGCCTGCGATGTGGTGTTCTTCGCCACCCCGAACGGTACGGCCATGACCATGGTGGAAGAGCTGCTACAGAGAGGGGCGCGGGTCATCGATCTGGCAGCTGACTTCCGTATCAAAGATATCGACGAGTGGGAAAACTGGTACGGCATGAAGCACGCCTGCGCCGATATCGTCGCAGAAGCAGTCTATGGTCTGCCTGAGATGAATCGTGATGCCATCAAAACCGCACGGGTGATCGCCAACCCGGGTTGTTATCCTACCGCTGTGACATTGGGTTTTTTGCCTTTGATCGAACAGGGGTTGATAGAAGATAGCCATCTGATCGCCGATGCCAAGTCGGGTGTCAGCGGCGCAGGCAGAGGTGCCAGCACCGCGACCCTGTTGTGTGAGACCTCGGAAAACTTCAAGCCCTATGCCGTCGATGGCCATCGTCATCTGCCCGAGATCAAACAGAATCTGGCAATGGCATGTGGTCATCAGGTCGGTCTCACCTTCGTGCCGCATCTGACCCCGATGATACGGGGCATCGAAGCCACACTGTATGCCGTATCGAAAGCCGATACGCCCGATCTTCAGGCGCTTTATGCACAGCGTTATCAGGATGAGCCGTTCGTCGATGTGCTGGCTCAGGCGAGCATGCCGGAGACCCGTTCGGTACGTGGCAGCAATCTGTGTCGTATATCCGTGTTCCGTCCACAGGGCGGGGATACCATCGTTATTTCATCGGTTATCGATAATTTAGTGAAAGGTGCCGCCGGACAGGCTATACAGAACATGAATCTTATGTTCCAACTGGATGAAACAGCCGGCCTGTTACAGCCTGCATTGATGCCTTAAGCACCCATGATGACACCCAAACCGCTCGAAACCCGAATGCTGTTGACCATACAGCGCCCCGGTCGCTGGCTGGCTGCCGCTATATTGTTGATATTGCTTGTGTTATTTTCGATATGGCTCAGTTACGAATACGGCCGGAATGTGGCCGGATACGATTCTGCCGTGAAAGAAACCGAGATCGCGCAGCTGACCCATCAACTGGAACTCGCACACGCCGAAATCAGTGAATATCAGCACCAGGCTGCTATGCTTGAACGTAACAGTCAGATTGACAGTAATGCGAGTTCCGAGCTGCAGGCGACGCTGGCGACAGCGCAATCCGAAGTGATGGAACTGAAGAAGGAATTATCTTTCTATAAAAGCATCGTATCACCTGAAGATACCAAACGTGCAGTCGCTATTCAGACCATCGAGCTGAATCCGGATGGAGAAGGTGGCTACCAGTATCGGATCATGGTGAGCCAACGTGGTCGAAATGACCGCTTTGTACGCGGGGTGCTGAAAGTGAGCCTGAAGGGGTCGCAGGACGGAGTCGAGACAGTCATTCCGCTGAAAAATGTGTCAAAAAAAGCAAAGAAACCGCTCAAGTTCGGGTTTAAATATTTCCAGAATCTTGAGGGCGATTTGAAACTGCCGGCGACGTTCCGGCCAGAAACAATGAGGGTACAGGTGAAGCCCAGTTCCAAGCGCATCGATGTGGTTGACGAACAATTTGCCTGGACCGACCTAACTGCAGGGGGTACGCAGAATGTGGGGCAATAACAATAAAATCAAATCATCCAAGATCGACACACTGATCGGTCATGGAATCGAAATAACCGGTGATATCAAGTTTGCCGGTGGTCTGCATCTCGACGGCAAGATCGTCGGCAATGTGAACGCTGATCCGGGTCACGATAACTCCGTGCTGGTGGTGAGTGAGAGCGGTAGCGTAGAAGGTGATGTCAGTGTCTCCTTCGCCGTTATCAATGGCGAAGTGCGTGGCAATGTGTACGCGACCCAGAAGCTGGAGTTGTCGCCAAAAGCGCGTATCTTCGGCAATGTTCACTACAGTTTGCTCGAAATGGCAACAGGTGCCGAGGTCAATGGCCGCATGGTGCGAGAAGCCGAGAAAAAGCTGCTGGAACACCAGAAAGAGCATTCCGACTCCAAAGTGACCGAGATTCAGCCCGGCGTTGCCGCCCAATCCTGATGTTTTTCAGCACCATGTAAACGGGCTGGATACTCCATCGTGAATACTTGACTGTTTTAGTCAGGATATCTACAATAAGCGCCTGATTAAGCCATTTCTAATATAGCTTGATCGGGCGTTTTTCATTACCGAATTCGAGAGTCTCCATGGATATACAGATCAGTATCGCACCAATGCAACCGCAGTCAGCGGAGCAGGCACCTGTAATCATGACTGATGCCGCTGCAGCGAAAGTCAAAAAGCTCATCGAAGAAGAAGGCAATCCCGATCTGAAACTGCGTGTCGTCGTCAGTGGAGGCGGGTGTTCAGGCTTTCAGTATGGTTTCGAATTCGACGAGAAGGTGAACGACAACGATATACAGGTCGAGAAAGATGGTGTCACCATGCTGGTCGATACCATGAGTCAGCAATATCTGGGTGGTGCCGAAGTGGATTATCTGGAAGGGCTCGAAGGTTCACGTTTTGTCATCAATAACCCCAATGCAAAATCTACCTGCGGCTGTGGTTCATCGTTCTCGATCTGATCACCGAAGTGAACAGGCCTTCATCATAACCACCTGAAGTAAAAACTTTTCTGAACGCCAGCGTTCTTATCGGCATAGTTGTTCGACACACACGAATCGTTCGACAAGCGATACTCTGTTAAGCTATGCCCCCTCTGAGATAGACGGAAAACAAGATGACCAGTCAATATTTACCAGGCCTTGCCGGTGTACCTGCCACCAAGTCCAATATTTCCGATATAGACGGTGAGAAAGGTCTGCTCGCCTATCGTGGATATGATATCCGGGTGCTTGCAGAACAGAGTACCTTTGAAGAAACCTCGCTGTTATTGCTCGATGGTTCATTACCTACTTCGGATGAGCTCGCTGAATTCGATACCCAGTTGAAGGGCGAGCGACGAGTCAAATACAACATCCGTGAGATGATGAAGTACCTGCCTGCCACCGGTCATCCGATGGAGATGTTGCAGACAGCGGTTGCCAGTCTGGGCATGTTCTATGGTGGTGAAGAAGTCCTGACCGAAAGTTACGGCAGTGAAGATCTTTACTATGTACACAGCATGTCGGTGAAGATCATCGCCCGCATGGCGACCATCGTTGCTATGTGGGAGCACGTGCGCAACGGTTATGACCCTATCGAGCCACGACGTGACCTGTCGCACGCAGAAAACTTTCTGTATATGTTGCGTGGTTATGAGCCGGATGAACTGGAGTCTCGCATCATGGATGCCTGTCTCATCATGCATGCAGAGCACACCATCAATGCATCGACTTTTGCAGCCATGGTATGTGCCTCGACGCTGGCGAGCCCGTTTCTGGTCATCGCTGCTGCTATCGGCACCCTCGCCGGACCATTACACGGTGGTGCCAACCAGCGTGTGGTGAGCATGCTCGAAGAGATCGGACGGCCAGAGAATGTCAAAGACTGGCTGGACATGAAACAGGGCGAGAAGGAAGTCATCTGGGGTATGGGACATCGTGAATACAAAACCAAAGACCCGCGTGCCACCATCCTGCAGAAGATGATGATGGAGTGGGCAGAGAAGCACGGCAACCTCAGTCCCATGTTCGAAACCGCACTGGCACTGGAAGAAGCTTGTGAAGAACGTCTTGGACCTAAAGGCGTTTATCCTAACGTGGATTATTACTCGGGTATCCTGTACACCGAGATGGGGATCCCGCCCGACCAGTTCACACCGATATTTGCCGTGTCACGTATCGCAGGCTGGATGGCGCACTGGCGTGAACAACTGTCGGATAACCGTATCTTCAGACCGACCCAGATCTACACTGGTGAAGCACCACGCGAGTATGTGAGTATCGATAAGCGATAGCTTGTGTGGTTGATTGGATGTTTGAATCGTCTGTTACACCATAATCTCAACAATACTCAACGCCAGCATCGCCTGTGCGATAACGCCTGCCATAAAAGCGGGGATACGCAATAGTGGTATCCCCAGTGTAAACACGATGACGTGTGCCAGGCGCGCATAGAAGTACAGTGCGCAAGCCAGTGCTGTGGTCGAGTTATTGAGTCCAGCCAGTTGCACGATCAACACCAGTGGTATGAAGATCACCATGTTTTCCACTGCATTGGCATGTGCACGCATCATGCGATCTGCCCAGGTTACTTTCGTCTGTGTGATGCCCTGCGGATCCCATATCGCCGTACCCAATCCGATCTCGATTACACGGTTGACGATGTAAGGGAGCCACATTAGACCGGTCATGATGACAGTGAGTGTGAGCCAGTAGAGTTCGCTATTCAGAGTGTGCATCGGCATATCGATATCTCCGTATTGTTTATAATAAGTGAATGGATAATCATCAGTTGGCAGCATCCGCGCGCTGATAAGCGGGTCGTCGGGTGAGGCGTTCGAGGTAGGATTTCAGTTCGGGTGTGATCATATCCGGCAACCACATCAGGATGTAACCCATCATGATGTCGGCTGCACTGAACGTTTTTCCCAGCAGATAATCTGCATCGTCGAGTGCCTGTTCGATGACGGGCAGTATCTCTTTCAGTCGAGCTTCGGCAAACGGGATGATGGCTTTGACCGCGTGTTCGTCAGGCAGAATCTTGCCGTGTAACACTCTTTCCCATGCAGGGCCTTCCAGTGTGGTCGCAGCGAAATACATCCACTGGTCGTACTTGCGTCGCAGATCAGAATCGAGAGCAGGCGCAAGACCGGCTTCAGGGTGAGCATCTGCCAGCCAGTGCACCATGGCACCGCTTTCTATCATCACATCGTCATCGACCTTGAGGGCGGGCAGCTGTCCCAGCGGGTGAATAGCTCGGTACTCCGGGGTGTCGGCTTCGCCCTTGAACAGGTCGATGTTGATCAGTTCGTAGTTCAGCCCCAGTTCTTCCAGTGCCCAGCGTACGCGTTTCGAGCGCGAACCATGCAGGTGATACAGACTGATTTTCATCATGCGTTCTCCCGTGAGTTAGTGACTTTTAATATGAAAGTGACTGGATGATAACCATGTAACTTTTATATTGCAAGTAACTGAGATAAAATTCAGCCTATGACGGGTGATAACACTTATTCCTCCACAGAATGTAAACGTTCGCGATGTCCTGTCGCTTGCGTACTGGACGTGTTGGGAGATAAATGGACGTTGTTGGTAGTGCGAGATATTTTTTTCGGCAAGCACACCTTTAAAGAGCTACAGGACTCAGTCGAGCGCATACCCAGCAATATCCTGGCAGACCGGCTGAAGCGTTTGCAGGAGCAGGAGCTGATCAGGCGGGAGCTGTATCAGGAACGCCCCAAACGTTATGCCTATTATCTGACAGAAAAGGGTAAGGATCTAGGACCGGTGATGAAGAGCCTGGTCGAGTGGTCTAACAAATATTTTCCAGATTCGGTCAGGATGTCGGAGATTGAGGCGATGCTGAAACCCTGAATCGGCTCAGGTGTCACGATAATTTACATTTTTTGCGCAGTGTTTAATCAGAGGGATAAGCATTGCTAACTAAATCAATCAGTTGGTGATGTGGCTCGAATATTGCTTACCTGTATGTAACGAAACAATAAGCTTCATTCAAGCTCAGGAGAACAAGGCGATGACACAAAATTTTAAACAAATTATCACGACAACGCTTGCAGCAGCGACGCTGCTGACGGCCTCATTTGCCAATGCGTTTGTTATTCTGCCACCGGGTGCAACCTGGGAATATACCTTCACCGATCCGACAGCCGATACCTCATGGAATACGACTACCGGTGGCTGGACGCTGGGGGCTGCGCCGTTCGGAAACCAGG
>WFUQ01000199.1 GCA_015484935.1 Gammaproteobacteria bacterium | reverse complement strand
TCACCAAGGATGTAGCTGAAAGACATACCATCGTGCCGGTCAGCTTCAGTCATGATGAACAGAAGCTGCAGGTCGCGATGAAGAATGCGACTGACTTGCTGGTGCTCGACCGATTGCACGCACTGGTCGGTAGAAAGATCGAGATAGTCGCCCTGCTCGCAGGTGAGAGCGAGATCAAACAGGCTATCGACCGTTTCTATGGTTATGAGCTGTCGGTCGATGGCATCCTGCACGAGATAGAAACAGGCGAGATAGATTACCAGAGTCTGGATGCGATAGATGATGAATACAGTCAACCACTGGTAAGACTCGTCGATGCGATACTCGCCGATGCAGTTAAACGTGAAGCATCAGATATCCACTTCGAACCCGAAGAAGGGTTCCTGCGATTGCGTTACCGGATAGATGGTGTGTTGAGACAGATACGCAGTCTGCACAAAGATTACTGGTCTGCCATCGTCGTGCGCCTGAAAGTCATGTCGAACATGAATATCGCAGAGACGCGTATACCGCAGGATGGTCGGCTCAGTCTGCAAGTGCAGGGACACAGGGTAGACTTCCGTGTATCAGCACAACCGACCACGCATGGTGAGAATATCGTCTTACGTGTGCTAGACAGGGCGAAGGGTATCGTCGAACTCGATAAGCTCGGCGTGCATGATGAGACACTGGAAAGCCTCAAGATTATGATGGCGAGGCCGGAAGGCATCATATTGGTGACAGGGCCTACCGGTAGCGGTAAGACCACGACGTTATATTCATTGCTCAACTATGTGAAGTCAGAGCAGGTCAATATCATGACACTGGAAGACCCGGTCGAGTACCCGGTGGATATGATAAGACAGACCTCGGTGAACGAGGTGGCGAGGATGGATTTCGCGACCGGTATCCGTTCCATGATGCGACAGGACCCGGACATCATACTGGTCGGTGAGATACGTGATGAAGATACAGCGGATATGGCATTCCGCGCGGCGATGACCGGCCATCAGGTGTTATCGACGCTGCATACCAATTCTGCTGTCGGCGCGATTCCCCGGCTGCTGGATATCGGCGTATTACCGGATATCATGACCGGTAACATCATCGGTATCATCAGTCAGCGGCTGGTACGTTTATTATGCGAAGAATGCAAAGAACAGAAGCAGGCGAGTGAAGTTGAACGTAAACTGATCGGCTTCGAATATGTGAGTGAACCACTGTCGATCTATGAGCCGAAAGGTTGTCCGCATTGTGATAATACCGGTTACAAAGGGCGTGTCGCAATCGTCGAAGCGCTGAGGATCGACAACGAACTCGATGAACTGATCGCGACGCGTGCGACACTGGGTGAGTTGAAACGTTGCGCGAAAGCCAATGGTAACAAGACACTGGCAGACGATGCAGTCAGATGGGTGCTGGCTGGCAGGACATCGATACAGGAAGTGTCACGTGTGATCGACCTGACACAAAGAGTGTAAACGTGCCGGATTATAAATTCAAAACGATCGACGAGGCAGGCAAGATCCGCACGGACACCATGATCGCCAGTAATCCGATGGAGCTGGAGAAAAGACTCGGCACCATGGGCTTCGATCTGCTGAGTTATGAGGAGCATATCAAAGCCAGCAATAACTGGTTGAAGAGAAAAAAGATTTCGCGGCGTGAACTGATCAATTTCACATTCCATATCGAACAGTTGATAAAGTCAGGCGTGCCGCTGCTCGATAGTTTGAAGGACATCCGGGACAGCCTGGATTACAGCCATTTCACCGATGTGTTGCAGACAGTGATAGATGATATCGAAGGCGGCAAGACGCTTTCGTTGGCGCTCGCCGATCATCCTTATATATTCGATAAAGTGTATGTCACCTTGATAAGGGTTGGCGAGGAGACAGGACGGCTGGCACAGGTGCTGAATGAGCTCGCCGAAACACTGAGGTGGCAGGACGAGCTGGCATCACACACGAAAAAGATCATGATCTATCCGATGATAGTCAGTGGTGTGGTGCTGGGTGTAGTCGCTTTTCTTATGATCTACCTGATGCCACAGTTGTTACCGTTCATTAAGAATATCGGTTCAGAGATACCCTTGCATACCAGGATATTACTGAGTGTCTCCGATGCGTTCGTCAATTACTGGTATGTCATATTATTTCTTCCGATCCTGATGTATCTGACGGTCAGATTCGTAGCGAAGCGGAACAAGGAATTCGCCTATTATCTGGACGGGATAAAACTGAAACTGTGGCTGTTCGGACCGTTGATGACGAAGGTGAAACTGGCACGGTTCGCGAATTACTTCGCCATGATGTACAGCTCGGGTATCACGGTGCTGGATGCGTTACAGATATCGAAAGACATGGTCGACAGTGAAGTGCTGTCGGAGTCGATAAAGACGGCCCGGTCAAAGATAGCTGACGGCAAGCAGATAAGTGAAAGTTTCGAGAGCGTCGGCGTGTTCCCCTCGATGATCGTGAGGATGTTGAAGATAGGTGAGGATACCGGCCAGATGGATGAGGCATTGTTGAACGTGAGTTATTTCTATAACAGAGAGGTCCGTGAGTCGATCGATAAACTGGAGCCTGCCATGATGCCGATGCTGACGGTCATCCTGGGTGGCATCATGATGTGGATCATGACCTCGGTGCTCGGTCCGGTATACGATGCCGTGGCGAACGTGAAATTATAAGTTATGAAAAGAATCTTCTATTTCACTGGCCATCGTCTGAGCGTGTTGCACTGGGATGCGAAAGCGTTCTCTGGCACCTGTACCTTCGAGCCGGATGCGCGTGGCTTTGAAAAATTCGAACGATATCTGCAATCTGCGGCAAAGATAAGGACGAAGTTGCTGGTGGATGTCATCGAGGAAGATTTCAGACTGGAGACGATCCCGCATGTCTATGGCAAGGATCGCAAGGCAGTCATAAGCCGATTGAACGACCGGTACTTCAGAGCCAGCAGACAGTTCACTTATTCTGAAATAATCGGCAGAGAGAAGACCGGCAGAAAAGACAACAAGGTTCTGTTGGGGGCGATAACGAACCCGTCACTGATACAACCCTGGCTGGATATCATCGAGCAATGCGATGTGCCACTCTCAGGGATATGGACTCTGCCACTGACCAGCAAATTCCTGCTGCCAGTCATCAACGCCAGAACCGGACCGGTATTGCTGGTGAGCCAGCAGGTCAACAGCAATCTGCGACAGACCTTCTTCCGGGATGGCAAGATGATATCGTCGAGACAGTCAGTCATCAATCAGGATGCGACGGATATCAGCAAGATCGGTGAATTCGCCAAGCCCGAGGTCGACAGGACAGTCAAGTTTCTGCGCAGTCAGCAACTGATCTCGAGCGATGAAGTGGTGCAAGTGCATATCATCGCGGCAGATGAACAACGAGAGTCTCTCGAAAAAAATTTCGTAGCGACAGAAGATGAACAGATCACTATCCACGACATCAAGGATGTCGAGAAGAGCATAGGTTGCAACGGTTATGACAGCAAATTCTGCGACGGGCTGTACGCATGGTTATGTCTGAAACAGCTGGACGCGGGTAGTCACTACGGTAGCGAGAAAGAGAGAGAGCGCTATGTATTCTCACTGGCGTCGACGGCTATCTATGCGGCGTCGATCATCCTGCTGGTACTGGCGCTGTTGATAACTGAGG
>WFUQ01000198.1 GCA_015484935.1 Gammaproteobacteria bacterium | reverse complement strand
GACGGGCGCACCGAAAAACTGACCGAGGACCTGACTGACCTGATTGGCAGACAGTCCGGCAGTGTAGTGAGAGTATTCACCGTCAGCAGATTGCTCACCTGCTGTATTTGCATCACCGGGCATAGCACCGCCAGCACCACCCTGCATGGGCACATCACCGGGCATACCGCCGCCAGCACCGCCCTGCATGGGCGCACCACCGGGCATACCGCCGCCAGTACCACCCTGCATGGGCGCACCACCGGGCATAGCACCACCAGCACCGCCCTGCATGGGTGCACCACCGGGCATAGCACCACCAGCACCACGATAGGAGCCGCCAGGAGCAGCAGTCATGGCATAGTTTCCATAAACCTGTGGTTCATCGTCAGGAGCCATTTCACCTTCTTGCGTCGGTGGTGGTGGAGCTGTTTTGTCGCTGCGTCGTCGGTTGGGTGTATTGCTGTTGTATAGTTTTATCTGGGGCAGGATGCCGGCATCGATGAATCGATTGTTGATCGAGTCGTATAGTGCATCGAGTTTGCTGGCAACTTCGTTATTGAACAGGTCGAACAGTATCTTTTTATTTTCCAGTTCGAATTCGTCACCCAGCGCTTCATCGAAAGCTTCACAGAAATGGATGGGTAACAGCGCGTCTTTGGAAAAGATATTGTCGGTCTTGAGAGCCAGGTGTTCCAGTCGTGCATCCAGATGTGACAGTTGCTCACGGTATTTACCCGCTGCGCGTTCGCCGATGTTTTTTATCAGCACCATGTCTTCGACGACGCTCTGATCGACCAGGCTCAGTTCGCCTGCCATCTCGTTACTGGCTTTTTCTTTTTCAGCCTCGACGACACCATAAGGCCGCAGATAGGGTTTTACATTGAGTATGAATTCAATCTGCAGACTGGTTTTGTGTTCCTTGACCTGACGCATCAGCTCGAAATAGCGGGTCTGGTCTTCGTTGCTGGTGGCATTATCGGCCATCTCGAACAATTTGTCGGCCGCACTGTTCAGCAGCTTCGACATCAGATCACCGAGACGAGTGGTGATATTGTTCTTCACATCTTTGATCAGAACGTCATATTCCGATTGCTGTTTTTCCTTGGCCATTTTTATTTTTCGCGTGGTTAGTGTTGGGCATGAGTGCACAACAGGCTGCATCCGACAATATATCCAGTATAGATGCTGAGGCTAAATTTACATCAATCTGCACAGCAATACCCGCGGTTTTTACGCAGAATGCAGTGACTATCGCTGGAGGATTGCATATCGGGAATAGCTAACTATCCTTAAATCAGAGATGGATCATCAAAACCCACGCAAGCGATAGCGGTACTTTCAATCAGCGGAACAACAGTATGACCGAACAAGACCCGGAAAAACCGGAAATCCTTATCGTCGATGACTCGAAAGTCATCAGACGCGCAGCGTGCAAGATGTTGCAGCAGGACTACATCGTGCATGAGGCGGTGGACGGTGTCGATGGCTGGACACAGGTGCAGCAGAATCCGGCGATCTCGGTGGTGTTCACCGATATGCAGATGCCGGAGATGAACGGTATCGAGATGCTGGACAAGATCCGCGAATCGGAAGACGAGCATATCGCGAATCTGCCGGTGATCATGGTCACAGGGCGGGATGATACAGAAGATGCCAAGCTGGAAGTGTTCGAGCATGGCGCTACCGATTTCATCAGCAAACCGTTCGAGTCCATCGATCTCATCAGCCGTGCCAAAGCCTATGCCAGGTTGACCCGGAAAGTCGTCGAGCTGGAGAAACAGACCGGCACCGACCGCCTGACCGGTCTGGCGAATGCCAGTTGCCTGGAGGAACAGGGTGCCAAAGCACTGTCTTTTGCGCATCGCCACAAACTGAGCATCTCTGTGGTGCATTTTGAGATAGAAGATTTTCAGGAGCTGTTCCTCAGTCATGGCAAGGTCATCGCACAACAGATCATCGTGGCGACTGCTGGTCGGCTGAAAGAAGCATTACGTGCGGAAGACCTTGCGGCGAGGACGGGTGTCGCCAGATTCGCCCTGTTATTGCCGGTCACCTGTCAGGCGACTGCGTTGACCGTGATCAATCGTATCCGTGAAGTGATCAGCAAGCTGGTGTTCGATACCGGCAAGGAAAAGATACGGATAGGCGTGATTGCTGGTTACACCACGCCGGAATTGAGCGATGAAGTGGTGTTCAGCGATCTGCTGGAGCAGGCAGAGAGTGCGCTCGAAAGTGCGCGTGATAAGCCTGAATCCAAGGTCGAGCATTATCACCATCCGGTCGCAGAGCCAGAGCCAACACTGTTGACAGAGGAAGAATTGAACGCAGCGATGCAAAAGATACTGGATGGTCAGTACTACCAGATTCCGGAACAGCATCTGTCTGCCGTGGTTGAGAAAGTACGCGCCTTCATGGAATACGTTGATAATCAGGACAGGACGCAATTGACAGCTACGGATGCAGGCGCGTAAATTGCCTGTATGAGCAACAGCTTGAAACAGATCGACCCGAAAGCGGCCTGGCAGTTGTGTCAGGAGAACCCGCGCACCATCCTGATCGACATCCGTTCCAGTATGGAGTATCTGTTCGTCGGTCACCCCGAAGGTGCAGTGCATGTGCCGTGGATCGACGAGCCCGACTGGGTGGTGAATCCCAATTTTGTTACCGACGTGCGCAAGTTGATGTTGGGTGGCGTAGTGGATGGCAGTGATGGCAGCGTGCCTATCATCCTCATCTGCCGCAGTGGCAAACGCTCGAATGAGGCGGGACAGGTTCTGGTAGATGCCGGTATCAGCAATGTCTATAACGTCGATGAAGGTTTTGAAGGTGAGCTGGACGAACACCACCATCGCAGCACGACCGGTGGCTGGCGATTCCACAATCTGCCGTGGCAGCAATGTTGAAAACGGTTCGACATGCCGATCATTTTGAAATAAGTCGAAGTATATGAGCGTAACAATAAAAAAATCTGATGCAGAATGGCAGGCGCAACTCAGCGAAGATGAATTCCGTATCACGCGACAGGGCGGTACCGAACCTGCCTTCAGTGGCGCGTATTACGACAACAAGGACGAAGGCATGTACCACTGTCGATGTTGTGATGAGCCATTGTTCAGCTCGGCAGAAAAATACGATTCCGGCTCAGGCTGGCCGAGTTTCTGGCAGCCGCTGAAAGATCACGAACCGACCGAAATACGCGATACCTCGCACGGCATGGTACGGGTAGAAGTCCGTTGCCCCGCCTGCGATGCTCATCTCGGACATGTATTCGAGGATGGCCCGCAACCGACCGGACAACGCTACTGCATCAATTCCGCTTCCCTGGGTTTTAAAAAACGCTGATTGACCGTGCGTTATCCTGGCAGCAAGCGCCTCCCGGTTTGATCGCTTCGATCGTCGCTGAAACCACATATTCTTCAACGCCGCGTCCCGGCGCCCAGTCCTTGATGAAATCGACGGATTCATCCTTGGGTGCGATACGAATGTTTTCAAACCCGGTATCGGCAAGAATCCGGTGCAAGTCATCGACCAGAGATGCACCGGCCATACAGCCGGAATAGAGTTGCAGGTCGTTGCGTATCTCCTCGGGTAGCTCCGTGCTGGCGACCACATCCGATATGGCGAGACGACCACCGGGTCGGAGGGCGCGGAATGCTTCTGCAAACACGCGCGGTTTATCCGGTGACAGATTGATCACGCAGTTGGAGATGATGACATCGATCTCGCCATCTGCCACCGGCAGGTTCTCGATCTCACCCAGCCTGAACTCGACCTGGGTATATTTCCCTTTATCGGCGTTGGCGCGGGCTTTGCTGATCATGGTGGGTGTCATATCGACACCGATGACACGCCCCTCGGAGCCGGTTTCAGCAGCCGCCAGAAAACAGTCAAAACCACCGCCGCTACCGAGATCGAGGATGGTCTCGCCGGGTTGGATACTGGCGATAGCGCGGGGGTTGCCACAACCCAGCCCCATATCTGCGCCACTGGGGACATTGTCGAGGTCATCCTGAGAGTAACCCATGCGGGTAGAGACCAGCGTGTTGATGGCCGCATCGGACGACACTCCGCAGCAACTGCTGACTTCACCACAATCACCACCGGCATTGCTGGCTTCGGCGACTTCGGCGTAGCTGTCTCTGACTTTCTGGCGAATTTCGTCCTGTTGTTGCTGACTGATGGTGTTCTCGTTCATGGTTACCTCGTTACTTCAGACTGTTCTTGGTCTGGATGTTACGTTCATAAGAATTAAATAAGATGCGAATTTCCTTGAGCATGGATCTGTTGATCGAACAAAAGACCTGCTTGCCTTCTCGTTTCATATTGATGAGTCCAGCCTGATTAAGTTCTTTCAGATGGTGAGAAAGTGTCGAGGCAGCGATATCGAGTCTGGGTCCGAGATCGCCGACGCAGCATGAGAATGCCTGCTCGGTGGTGCATTCAGTACCCGGTTCGCAGCAATTTGAGAGAATGTTGAAAATCTGCAAACGGTGTGAATTCGACAGCGCCTTGAACGCATCGGTGAAACGATCCGTCTCATCATTTCTATAGTTCGACATAATTAGAACTATAGAATTAATTATATTGGCTGGCAAGCTGTTTTTTTGCCAGACAGTTCTATATTCTAGGGAGTCCAGCGAGAGAGCCTATGACACCTGAACTGACCGACGAAGAAATTTCTCAGATCCAGCACGAGATTACCGAGCTCAAACTGGAGCATCAGGACCTGGACGAGATAGTCGAGCGCCTGATGCAGGATGCCGAGATCGAAGAACTGAAGGTGAAGCGCTTAAAGAAGCGCAAGCTGTTGATTAAAGACAGAATTTCACGCCTTGAGGACAAGTTGATCCCCGATATCCTCGCTTGATGACGAAAATATGGGGCTGAATCTGTCGGATTTGCTCATCGACTGAATTGTATAGCATGAGTAATTCAGCCGCGAAGCACGCGAAGGGGTGCAAGTAGCACCCGCTCCGCCATTCCCGCATGTTTGTAGCGGGAATCCATATCCCGCTACAAACATGCAGTACGCCTACTGCCAAGTCTATTATGGAAATGCCGGAATCTGAGGCTCTGTACCGCCCATTTCGGCCTGTGGATGGTGGCTGTGAACCATCTCCTCGATATCGGTCACCTGATCTTTAGCTACATCTGCCATGACCAGTATCTCACCCGCTGAGATGGCACCCTCGAATTTTTCGATCTGGGAGTTGGGTACATCGACCCCTATCATGCCAGAGACCCAGGCGCCGATACCGGCACCGGCAAGGGTGGTTGCG
>WFUQ01000197.1 GCA_015484935.1 Gammaproteobacteria bacterium | reverse complement strand
GCATAGCATAAGCGATAAGCTGGCCCAGAAAACGCCAGCCACCGATCATGGCGTAAGCACCATCAGGTCCCCAGCCTGCCATCAATAAAGCGACCAGAACATAGACCAGTGCCGCATTGATGAACAACGCACCGGTTGCCAGATCGGTGATGATCAGATCGGGTGTCAGTGGTATCACTACTGCAGCAAGCAATGCCGAGAGCAATAACAGTACCGGTCCGACTTCAAAAAATATTCGGTCGGGTTTACGCGGCACGATCGATTCACGTCCGAGCAAAGCAAAACCTGCCAGCGCCGGCGCGGCTAAATTAAATCGCCCACTCATCATCCACGATTCGAGTACCGCCACCAGGTAAGCCCCGAGCACTAACAACAGCAATACTAACGCAGTTATCATTGCCGTATCTCCCACGCGGACAGATCCAGCGAACCGACGGCAACAAGCGCGTCGGTCAACGCCTGTTGTTCGGTCAATGTTTCGATCAATGCAAGATGATTCGTCGAAGGCGTTTCAAGTTGCGCAGCAACGACTCGGCCTTGTTCCAGCGTCAGTTTAAGGTGTGCTTTACCACGAGGCGTTTCAACCACCGCCTCCCCCTGCCCAGAGTTCTCACCAATATTCATCAGTACAGGCGATGCGATATCACCTGCCGCTTTAATCAACGCACAGCTATGCAACATCTCTTCGAGACGAACTTGCAGACGCGCATGAACATCACCTTCTTTTCGGCTGGCCGCAGTAAAGCCTAATGTTGAAAAGTTTGTGTCTGTAACACGAGTATCGTCATTGATTCCGCAGGCGCGTGCCACTGGACCTAGTAGTGTTGTGTCTGGCATTAGATGACCGATGCCAACTGTTCTGGATTTTAACAACGGCGTGTGTTGCAAACGTTTAATCATGGTGATGATATCTGGCTGCAACAAAACGATCTGTTTGATATCTGCCTGCTGTATCTTTAATTGCAGCGATGCCGCCTGTTGCATCAGCCAGTCGAATCCGGTCTGCTGCCCGAACAATGCCAGCCAGTTTAGATGACTGGCGATCCGTTCCCGCTCCAGCCCACCGATGCGAGCATGCATTTCATCGGCAGATACATCTACACCTGCCGCATTCTCCAATGCCTGACAGGCAAGCAGGTGGTAGCTGACCGGAACCATTGGGTCAAGAGTAGCCAATCTATCAACGAAACTCGTGGCATCAACAGGCAAATGTTCGAGCAGGTCGATGCTATCGAATAACGACTGCGCATCAGAACCCGCAACCGTGTCACCGTCGAGCGACAGCGTCAGCAACAGACCACCGGGTAGACCCGGGAAGAACGGCCCAAAAGGTGCATTGATCCATTCCATCGGTAAACCATCTTTACTACGCGGAAGGTCTTTGGTGACATCGATCATGGACATGAAGCCCATATCATCGTGATCCATGGCGGCATGATCCATACTGCTGTTATTCATAGAATCGTGGTCAGTACCAGAATTATCCATACTGGCATGGTCGTGGTTTTGTGTTTCTGATTCGTCGCGCGGTTCTAAAAACATACCACACTTGGGACAGGAGCCGGGTTCGTTCTGTACCACTTCCGGGTGCATCGGGCAGATGTATTCGACCGCTGATTCATACTGCATATGATGATGTTCATGCGCCGACTCTGGGTGAGTTTCTTTCACTTCCAGATTCATACCGCATTTAGGACACTGTCCCGGTTCGTTCTGTAGCACTTCCGGATGCATAGGACAGGTGTATTCGATAGCAGCTTCGTGATGCATGTGATGATGCTCATGCTCCGGTTCTGCCTGAGGCTCTTTCACTTTCAGATTCATCCCGCACTTGGGGCACTGACCGGGCTCATTCTGTACCACTTCCGGATGCATAGGACAGGTGTATTCAACAGCAGCTTCGTGAGGCATGTGATGATGCTCGTACGCTGACTCTGGCTGAGCTTCCCTCACTTCCAGATTCATCCCGCATTTAGGGCACTGACCGGGTTCGCTCTGCACCACTTCCGGATGCATAGGACAGGTATATTCGACAGCAGCCTCGTGATGCATGTGATGATGCTCATGTGTTGGCTCTGCCTGAGCCTCTTTCACTTCCAGATTCATCCCGCACTTTGGACACTGGCCGGGCTCGTTCTGTAATACTTCCGGATGCATCGGGCAGGTGTATTCGACCGTAGCATCATGATACATGTGATGATGTTCATGTGCCGACCCTGTCTTATCTTCTTTCAGCTCTAGATTCATGCCGCACATGGGGCACTGACCGGGTTCGCTCTGCACCACTTCAGGATGCATAGGACAGGTGTATTCGATAGCAGCATCATCTTCCATACTATGATGGTTATGCGCTGTAACCGGCACATCAGCTACCGAATCAGTTGTTTGATGATCCGCATGCGATGCCCTCTGAATAGCCTGCGTTTCCCGCGGCATCAATGTCATACCACACTTGGGGCAGGAACCCGGCTTGTCCTGCACGACTTCCGGATGCATGGGGCAGACATATTCGATACGGATCTGCAGCGCAGGTGCATCAAAATCTGAAACCTCAGCACGGAAAGCGGTGTCGTTGAATAGCGTGCGAAGCCGGTGCACACCCTCTGCCAGTTCATGTTGTGAAAGTCCTGCGATAACATCAGCAGCGGGTAACGGAGAAATATCTTTCGCACCAAGTACGAACAGTGCCCGTGGGCGCATCATCTGCGCATACACTACCGCTGCCGCGTCACGCAAAGCGGTTGGGGTGTCACCGACGACAATCAACACACTGGCATGTCGCGGGCTACTGACTTTCTTCAATCCGGCCGCTTCGATGTCGAGTCCATGAGCGCGGGCAATCTCTGGACCGGGAATGATGAACGCACCGAGATCACGCGCCATCGCAGCGGCGAACCACCGCCGAACACCGGACAGTACCCCCTGGCGAGCACCGGTCAGCATCTAGTTACTGTCTCCGTAACGCACCCTGACTCCAGCCATAGAGCAAACCAAGAAACAGAATCGCCAGAAAGACTCCCATGTCGAGCAATGCAACAATACCCACCTGTTTGTAGACCACTGCCCAGGGGTACATATATGCCATCTCCATATCGAAGGCCAGAAACAGGAGAGCAAAACCATAATAACGCGCGTGGTAACGAACCCAGACGGGATCGCGTGACAGTTGGCCGCTGCTGGCGGGCACGTCTTTACCCGGTTCCTGCTGCGTTTTACCAAGGCTTCGGAGAATAGCATAGAGGCACAGCACAAACCCCGTGGTACCGACAGTCAGACCAAGCAATAAAGCATATTGTTCTAGAGCACTCATCCCTTCTCCTCCCGATTTTCTACAACGGCATCATTTTCTGTGAGAAAAACTTAACACTCGATTCTTAACAAATCTTTAACACGCAGTTATGACGATACCAGATTATCAGGAATATAAAAGCACTATAATAAACAAACCGCAACCGGATAACCTCAAGGTCAGTAAAAAGCATGAGTACTCCCAAACCGAACAATATCGCTCAAACAGCCTACGCCAGGATTGATATAAAAAATATCAAAACCTGACAGAATCAACGGATACTAATAAACCACACACATTGACATGAAATCCCCCTATCCGTTCTGGAAACACTTCACCGATCAGCTACCACCTTATCTTGTCAGGCACTATTGGTGGGCATATCTATGGCGACCAGCGATCTGGTTTTTTGATCACCAACCGATCATCAACGCGATTCTCTTTGGTCAGTATAACCGCCTTCTGAGCCAGACCATGCAGTGTCTGCAAGATCGTCCCACTGGTAAATTTCTGCAGCTAACCTGTGTCTACGGTAGCCTGACTCCGACACTGATGAATTTCCTCGATAATGAGCCCCTCTATCTGATCGATGCATCAACAGAGCAGCTCGCAAAAACCCGTAGCAAACTCTCACGTTCAGAACAAGAGCGCCTGCTGACGACACAGATGAATGCTGAGCAACTGACGTTTGAAGACGATTTCTTTTCTACAGTAGTCATCTTCTTCCTCATGCATGAGATGCCGACCGATGCACGACACCGAACATTGAAAGAGACCCTGCGAGCACTTGCCCCTGGCGGGAAACTGGTGATAACGGAATACGGTGAAGAACCTCGATTACACTGGATTTTCCGTTTCTGGCCACTGCGTAAGTTGTTACTTAAATACGAACCTTTCCTGCATGATTTCT
>WFUQ01000196.1 GCA_015484935.1 Gammaproteobacteria bacterium | reverse complement strand
CGGTGGTCACAATGAGATGACCAACCTCGAAGTGATAGAGACCATCTGCGATATCATGGATGAATTAAAGCCGGATTTACCGGCAGGCAACAACAGTCGAGAGCTGATAACGCACATCACCGATCGTCCCGGTCATGATCTGCGATACGCCATCGATGCCAGCAAGATAAAAAATGACCTGTCATGGGTGCCTTCGGAGACATTCAGCAGTGGCATCAGAAAGACCATCCACTGGTATCTGGATAACCCGACCTGGTGGCAACGGGTGCAGGACGGAAGCTATCAAGGTCAAAGATTGGGGTTGGGCGTATGACGACCAGATGGAAAGGGATCGTATTGGCTGGCGGCAGTGGTACGCGATTGCACCCTGTCACCAAAGGTATCTCCAAGCAGCTGTTACCCGTGTACGACAAACCGATGATCTACTACCCGCTGTCGGTGCTCATGCTCGCAGGCATACGGGATATCCTGGTCATCACCACACCCCATGATCTGGCAGGTTTTCAGAACTTGCTCGGTGATGGCAGCGATTATGGTGTGCATATCCAGTATGCAGTACAACCCAGTCCGGACGGTTTGGCGCAGGCATTTATCATCGGTGAAGAATTCATCGGCGAGGACAACGTCTGTCTGGTGTTAGGCGATAACATATTCTACGGGCAGGGGTTTCAGGACAAACTGGATGAAGCCACCAGCCAGTCTACCGGTGCTACCGTGTTCGGATATAAAGTCAGAAACCCGGAACAGTTTGGTGTCGTCGCGTTCGATGAAAATATGCGGGTGACATCGATAGAAGAGAAACCCGAATCTGCAAAGTCGAACTATGCGGTGACCGGATTATACTTTTACGACAATGCTGTGATCGACATAGCCAGGTCCATCACGCCGTCTGCGAGGGGAGAGCTGGAGATAACCAGTGTCAACAATGCCTATCTCGAACGTGACAGTTTGAAAGTGGAGATACTGGGTCGGGGCTTTGCGTGGCTGGATACAGGAACCCATGACAGCCTGATCGAAGCCAGCCAGTATGTGCAGACCATCGAACATCGGCAGGGCTTCAAGATCGCCTGTCTGGAAGAGATCGGATTCAGAAATGGCTGGATCAAGGCAGATGCACTGCGTGGTCACGGCGAGCGTTTAGGCAAGACCGGATATGGTCGATACCTGTGTGAGATTTCCGAGGAACAGGTGTGAGCAAACGCGTCGCCATATTGCAGTCGAATTATATCCCCTGGAAAGGCTACTTCGACCTGATCGCTTCAGTCGATGAGTTCGTGTTATATGATGACATGCAGTTCACCAAGAGAGACTGGCGAAACAGGAACAAGATCAAGACCAGCAATGGGCTGAGCTGGTTGACGGTGCCAGTCGAAACGAAAGATAAATATTTTCAGAGCATAAGAGATACACGTATAAGTGACAGGAAGTGGGCAAAGAAGCACTGGGCCAGTATCTCGCATGCGTACTCCAGGGCGGAGCATTTCAAGGATTACAAAGAGGTTCTGGAGGGAATGTATCTAGGGAAAGATTATGAATATCTGAGTGATATGAATTATGACTTTATAACGCATATTAATAAGCTCCTCGGGATAGAGACAGTGATCAGCTGGTCTGGTGATTTCGATCTGGTAGAAGGGAAAAGCGAAAGGTTGCTGGGGCTGTGTAAAGATTTGGCTGCGACGACTTACCTGAGTGGACCAGCCGCGAAAGACTATCTCGATGAGGAGTTATTTCGAAAAGAAGGCGTTGCCGTAGAATGGATGGATTACAGTGGTTATCCGGAGTATGACCAGTTACATGGTGAATTCGAGCATGGTGTCAGTGTGCTGGATATGTTGTTTAATTGTGGTGGTGAGTCGCCTCGTTATATGAAGTGTGTGTCATGAAGTTGTCTATCGTTGCAACGCTATACAAGTCTGAAGATTATGTGGAGGAGTTCTGCCGACGTGCCAGTGAATGTGCTGAGCAGCTGGTCAGTGATGATTTCGAAATAGTGCTTGTAAACGATGGCTCGCCTGATAATAGTCTCGAGATTGCTGTAGAGATTGCTGCGGTTAACACAAATGTAGTCGTTGTCGATCTTTCTCGAAACTTCGGTCATCATAAAGCGATGATGACCGGGCTTGATTATGCACAAGGTGAGCGCGTTTTTTTGATCGACGTGGATCTTGAAGAAAACCCTGAATGGTTGTTGCGTTTCACAGAGGAATTGAATGAGCAAGGATGTGATGTGGTGTACGGGGTACAGAAGAAACGTAAAGGCGGAATCTTTGAAAGGGTGAGTGGTAAGGTATTCTATTATTTGTTCCGTAAGATAACCGGTTTATCTATCCCGGAGGATGTGACTACAGCCAGGCTAATGACTCGTAGATACGTGGATGCTTTATTGATGCATGATGAACGGGAAGTGTTTTTGGCGGGTTTGTGGCTCATAACGGGATTTTTACAGTGTCCGCTGGTTGTCAGTAAGCAGCATAGTAGTGAGACGACGTACTCGCTTTTTCATAAACTATCGATATTTGTAAATTCTATTACATCATTCAGTAATATACCGCTGATTAGTATCTTCTATGTTGGTGTTGCTATATTGCTTGTGTCGGGCGGATTCGCAACATATCTCATGATAAGTTGGTTGTTATTTTCTAACTCTGTAAGTGGATGGACATCGGTGATGGTATCGATATGGTTTCTTGGTGGCTTGATGATATCGTTGATTGGCGTGGTTGGGATTTATCTTGCCAAGGTTTTTAGTGAGACAAAACGCAGGCCTTACACGATTGTCAGGCAGGTCTACAATGGCGTGCTTAAAAAGCGGGGAAGATAGAGTGTAGCAAGCTGAAGTCAATGCTCGACCTGGAAAATGAGCCAGCGGATTCATGCTGGCCGGTTCAATTGAGATATAAGTACCATATGAAACAAAAAAATACAAAGTCATTGCTTTCTGATGTGTCAAATTACTATTCTACAAAGTTAGCGCAGCATGGTAGTACGCCAGAAGGCGTGGACTGGAATGGTAGTGAGAGTCAGGAGGAGCGATTTTATCAGCTTGCAAAAATCATTGGAGAAAGTGATGGCTTTTCAGTCTGTGATCTGGGCTGTGGGTATGGTGCGTTTTATGATTATCTGGCGCGCAGTCGGACTTCATTTTCTTATGTGGGTGTGGATATCTCTGAAGATATGGTTTGTGCTGCCAGACAACGCCATAAAGCGAATGATAACGCAAGATATGTTACCGCTGAGCAGCCAGACCAGATTTCAGACTACTGTGTCGCCAGTGGGATATTCAATGTGAAGATGGAGTATTCCAGTGATGAGTGGCGCTCCCATATCGAATCGATGCTTGATATCCTGGACGGGTTTAGTCGTAAAGGTTTTGCTTTTAATTGTCTGACATCCTATTCGGATGCGGATAAAATGAAACAGCATCTGTACTATGCGGTTCCAGGGGAGATGTTTGATTATTGTAAGCAGCGTTTTTCCCGTAATGTCGCGTTGTTGCATGATTATGATCTGTATGAATTTACGATGCTCGTGAGGAAAGAACTGTGATGAAGCGTATAGTTATCTTCGGTGCAGGCGACATCGCACAGCTTGCTCATTATTATTTTACTGAAGATTCGGATTACGAAGTGGTCGCATTTACTGTCGATGGAGAATATCTCTCAGACGAGACATTTTGTGGCCTTCCTGTCATCGCGTTCGACGAGCTGTTTACAAGATATCCACCTGAGCAATTTGGTGCATTTGTGGCCTTGAGTTATACCGGTCTGAACGCTCTACGAAGAGATAAATATCTTGCGCTTAAAAAGCTGGGTTATACCCTCGTTAGTTACGTCAGTTCACGATGTTGTGTTTTAAATAACATGTCTATTGGTGAGAATTGTTTTATTCTTGAGGATAATACGATACAGCCTTTCACCAGAATCGGCGATAATGTTACTCTGTGGAGCGGTAATCATATCGGCCATCATTCTCGTATCGGCGATCATACGTTTGTAGCCTCTCATGTTGTTGTGTCCGGTGGTGTCGAAATAGGAGAGGAATGCTTTATCGGCGTGAACGCTACTGTGCGAGACCATATAGTTATAGGCGATAGGTGTATCATTGGTGCGGGTGCGCTCTTGCTCGATGATGCGGAGTCTGGTGGACTGTATGTGGCTGAAAAAACGGTGCGTTCCAGGGTGCCCAGCAATCGAATAAAAAATCTATAGGTGAGCGCGCGATATGAGATGGAGTAAGTGCGGTTTGGTTTTTTCAGCGAACGGGCAGTATGACTGGATGCAGACGCACGCATCAGTGCCTGTTGCCGAACATATTGTTGGTGATACCTATAGGATTTACTTTAGTACCAGAGATAAAGATAACCGATCATATACATCGTTCATCGTGGTTGACTTGAATTCGCCGTCAAAAATATTGGATATCGCATCTAGCCCGGTGCTGGCACCGGGCGAGCTGGGTTGTTTTGATGACAGCGGCTCTATGGCGACCTGGCTGGTCGATAGTGGCGAAAAGAAATATATGTATTACATCGGATGGAATCTTGGCGTTACCGTTCCCTTCAGGAATGCTATTGGGCTTGCAACGTCAGATAGTGATTCGGGTGTTTTTGTTCGTGTTGCATCAGGTCCGATACTGGATCGGTCAGCTACTGAGCCGCAATTTTGTGCCAGTTGTTGTGTGTTGATTGATGACGATAAGTGGCATATGTGGTATTTGTCATGTACTGACTGGCGTATAGTAAATGGCAGCCCCGTTCACAGGTACCATCTCAAATACGCTTGTTCGAGCGATGGTATCGATTGGCATCGAGATGGTCACGTGGCAATCGATTTTGAGGATGAATCTGAATATGCAATCTCCAGACCATCTGTTATAAAAGATGATGATTGCTGGCGCATGTGGTTTTCTTCAAGAGGTGATGCCTATCGCATCAGGTACGCCGAGTCAGAAGATGGTATGGAATGGCACAGGTATGGGGTTGATTCTGTGGGGTTGTCGGTGTCACGCCATGGTTGGGACTCTGAGATGATTGAATACCCTTTTGTATTTGACCATGATGGCGCGCGGTTTATGTTGTACAACGGGAACGGCTATGGTGAGACTGGCTTCGGTCTTGCTGTGTTGGACTGAATAGATGGGTAGTAATCTGATTTATGCCAGACTGAATCAGTATTTTCGGTCTCAGTTTTTCCGTTATGCCTTGGTAGGTGTATCGCAAAATGCTGTCGGTTATCTTCTCTATCTTTTAATCACATGGTTTGGTGTTGACCCTAAGCTAACGATAACGATTTTATATCCTGTCGGTTTTTTTCTTAGTTATCTAGGGAACAAAAAATGGACGTTTACACATGCTGGAAATCACGGATCAGCTATTTTCAAATTCACATTGGTTCATGTTATCGGGTACTCAATAAATATTCTGATGTTGTACGTATTCGTCGATATCTATGGTTTTAAGCACCAATATGTGCAGATCGCAGCAATATTTATACTGGTGTTCTATTTTTTTGTTGCGTTGAAACTGTATGTTTTCAGCGCCAATGTTGTTCGTGGGTGATCGGCATGGCGCAGGTCACAGAGGGTGTGCGAAAAGTTCTGTCAGTGCCGTGGGTGTATGAGTTGGCGCAGCGTCTGCTAGGTGCACATGCATTTCGGAAATCATTTGTGGAGCAGTTTTTTTCGCCATACAATGTTGACTCTGTGCTCGATATTGGTTGTGGTCCTGCTGAGATATTGTCATATCTTCCCGATGTTGAATACCACGGTTTCGATATCAGTTCTGAATATATCAATCAGGCTCGTGACAGCTTTGGTGATAGAGGTGTGTTTTATGATAAAGAGCTGGATGAGGATGATATTGATGCTATGCCTGAGTTTGATGTGGTGTTGATGATTGGTGTGTTGCATCATCTGGATGATGAGGTTGCTAAAAACATATTATCTCTAGCCAGGCGAGCCTTGAAAGATGGTGGTCGTCTCCTGACGATAGACCCGGTATTTGCACCAGGACAGAATCCGATTGCCAGATATCTGGTGAGTAAGGATAGAGGGCAGAATGTACGGGTTGAAGAGGAGTATCGTAGTCTCGTTGACGGGTGTTTTAGTCAGTGCTCGGTTGAGATAAAGCATCGGAGATGGATACCGTATACCCATTGCATCATGGAGTGTTCTTGAGATGATCAAGTTCAACAAGTCTTATTCTACCGGCATCGAGTTGGAGTACATCAAAGACGTTATAGAATCAGGTCATCTGTCTGGCGATGGAAGCTATACGGCAAAGTGCCATGATTGGTTGCAACATAAAACCGGAGGCTCGCGAGCATTGCTGACGCATTCGTGTACGGCGGCGCTGGAGATGTCGGCGATTCTTGCCGATATCGGGCCTGGTGATGAGGTTATCATGCCATCTTACACGTTCGTTTCGACCGCGAATGCATTCGTTCTGAGAGGGGCTGTTCCGGTCTTTGTCGATATCCGTGCTGATACAAAGAATATCGACGAGAACCTTATCGAGGGTGCGATTACTGACAGGACGAAGGCGATTGTTCCTGTGCACTATGCAGGTGTGGGGTGCGAGATGGATGCGATCAATAAGATCGCGCAGCAGCACGACCTGTTCGTGATCGAGGATGCAGCGCAGGGCGTTAACGCGAGTTACAAACAGTCTCCTTTGGGTGCTATCGGGACGCTGGGTTGCTATTCCTTCCATGAAACAAAGAACATCATTTCCGGTGAGGGTGGTGCCATTATCATCAATGACCCTCATCTGGCCGAGCGCGCCGAGATCATCCGTGAGAAGGGGACGAATCGAAGTCAGTTCTTGCGCGGTCATGTCGATAAATATACATGGATCGACATCGGTTCGTCTTATCTTCCTAATGAGCTGACGGCGGCGTTCTTGTATGCGCAGCTTGAGGAGGTGGATTCCATCACCGAGCAACGGGTGTTGTTATGGAATAACTACTATCAGTTGTTCGAGGAATTGGCTGATTCCGGGGCAGTACAGTGTCCTGTTGTGCCAGAGGAATGTGAGCACAATGCGCATATGTTCTATCTCACTCTGGAATCAAGCACTGCCAGAGATCGAATCATGGATGCATTGCAATCAGCTGGTATACAGACGGCTTTTCATTACATACCCTTGCACTCCAGTGAGGCGGGTATCAGATATGGTCGGCAGGCAAGCAGCATGGAGGTTACCGATAACGTATCTGATACATTACTGCGTCTGCCATTATGGGTAGGGCTTGATGCCAGTGTCCAGAATCTTATCGCCGATGTCGTAACCCGGTCTGTTTAGTGCGACCGGTTTGAGTTCCTGTCTATGAACAGAAGCGAGTTTATCACGGCATCCAGGATGTGTTTGCTCACATCACTGCTGGTATTCCTGATCGCTAACCTGTTACTGCTGGACTCGTCTGTGCTGGCTATATCGGCTGTTATTCTGGTAACTGCAATTGTCATCCAATGCTCTGTCTTTTTTATCGCTGTCAGAACGCAAAGTTTTGCCTGGGGAGTGTTGATTGTTCTTGCGGCACTGTTGATGCTCGCGTTCGAAAACGACAGGTCTATAGAGTGGCTTGTTTTGCTGGCAGGCGGTGTACTTACATTCGGATATATATGGACATGTTTGTACGCTGAAAGATCGCAGCCAGCGGGATTGCCCCTCAAGAGTGCTTTGATTGTTGCACTGGTCATAATCAGTTCGAAATCTCCTGTCAGCTTCGATATGTTATATCGCCTCGTAGACGGCAGTATCCACCACGATACCCTGTTCCACGCGAGTATCGCTGCGATGATAAAGAATACCGGCATCGTATCCACTGGCGTGAACGGTCTGGTCGAGACGCCATACCATGTGCTTTCTCATGCTCTGATAGCAGCGATAAGTAAGCTGTCAGGAGTCAGCGTCATCGAGTCTTACGGCATGGTGCCTCTGATGTTGTTTTTGCCTTTGTTGATCACTCTTTTTGCAGTGGCTGCATACCGGGTTGCTGATGGTGTCAGTTATACGCGCTGTTATGTATTCACTGCACTTGTACTGGCTATTACGCCGCGCATCTTCAAAACCTGGGGGCTCAAGGAGAGTTACTTTGGTTCGGAGTCGTTTTCAGTCGCATTGATCCTTCTCGCGAGTCTGCTGCCGGTGTTGCTCAAGAAACGGTTATCGTATTCTGATCTGGTATTGGTGGTCGGGGTAGCTGTGCTCTCGGCTTTGGCCAAGGCGCCGGTCGGCTTGGCCATCGTGGGCCTGTTCGTAGCGCGACTTGTCTTTTTTACACGTGGTACAAAATACGTGGCTGATGAAATTCTGATGTTACTGGTGAGTACTATTCTGGTCTCTGCGGTGCTGTTGCCGTCAGCGACTGCGTATGTGTCGGCGACAGGTGGTGGAGCGACATACTGGGAATATGTCAGAACCAGTTCGCTCGCTGGTGAATACATTTCACGCGGTGGTTACATCGCCATGTTGCCTGTTTTGATGTTTGTCGTTTTTCATTATGTGATCAACTGGGTCGTCATCAGATCCAGAGTGGGGCGGTGTGGACTGCGGCGTGCGATGGAAGATCCGGCAGCTGTGTACTCGTCGCTGGCTGTGCTGGGTGCGGTGATCATCGTCGCAGCGCCTGTCCTGCAAGGCAGTGCTGCGTATTTTTTTACCGGAGTGGCGATGTTTGTTTCGCTGCCATGGTTTGTGGTTATCCTGGCTCGCAGATCGTATGCCAGAATCAAGCACCCTTTCATAACCGCTTTCGCAGTCGTTCTACTTTTGAAGTTTCCCCAGTTGCTGGACAAGAGCGTACTGGCCAGGGAGGCTATCGTAGATAGTGGTGCTGAGCAGTTTGTACAGCGCCTGGTGTCTCTGCGCGAGATGGGTGGTAATACGGTGCTACGTAGAAGTGCCAGTATGATGTACGCCTCAAATCCGATTCCTGAATGTCGTTTCAAACCTTTCATGTACCCGGCAGTGTCTGAGAAACCGTGGACGAATGTGATGACGGATGCATGTGATTATCACGAGTATGGCTATAACGCGTATTTCGAGGTGGCACCGCAGGGTGACAGACGTTTGAAACTGGTGTTGCCGGAGGGCTATTCAATACTCGATGTCTAGTACCCGCAGAAGTGAATCCGCAGCATTGGACAAGGTCCTTTTTTCGTGCAGGACGATACCCAGTTGTCGCCTGGTTTTCAGTCTTTGTATATTGATGATGCGCAGGCTGTCATCTATCATCGAATCCGGCAGCATGCTCCAGCCTAGTCCTGACTGGACCATGGCTTTGATCGTCTCCAGATAATGGGTCTCCAGCAAGATATTTGCGGGTCGTAACTCGCCAAGCGCATTATCCACAAGTTCACGTGTGTATGTGCCTTTCGCCTGCAATATTGCAGGTGTCTGCTGCAATTGTTTACGAGTGATTTTTTTATCTGCCAGAACATGTTGTCTGCCGATGACGCAGCGCATGGGCTCGGACCATACTTTCAACTGTTTCAGATTTGGCAGTGGTTGAGCGGGCAGGGTGACCAGTGCAAATTCGATCTCCCCGTTCAGTATCATCGGAAACGCCTGTTCCGAATCCATGAAACGGATATCCAGTTCCACATCCGGATACTGCCGGGTGTATTCCTGCAGTACGGAGGGCAGACGGTGCAGGCCGATATGGTGACTGGTCGCCATGCTCAGTGTGCCTTCGGTACTGCCGTGCAGGTTACTCAGCACGCGCATGCTCTCATCCAGCTCTGCAAGGATGCGCTGGCTACCGGGGATGAGTGCTTTGCCTGCTTGCGTCAGCTGTACGGTTTTACCTATGCGGTCGAACAGCTTCATACCCACGGATTGCTCCAGAGTGGTGATTCGCTTGCTGACGGCCGGTTGGGTGACGAACAGGGTTTCAGCCGTGCGCGAGAAGGAGCCAGTCTCGGCCAGCGACAGAAATGTCTTTAAACCAACTATATCCATAAGGAATAGTATACATAAATATAATGAATTTGTGTTATCTATGGATTTTACCTATCCTTGCCGTACACAGGAGAAAGATATGACTGCAAGAACACTCTACGACAAATTGTGGGATGACCACGTGGTTCGAGCTGAACAAGACGGCACGGCTCTGCTCTACATCGATCGCCATCTGGTGCATGAGGTGACTTCGCCTCAGGCATTCGAAGGTCTGCGTCTGGCTGGCAGAAAACCCTGGCGTACGGGTTCTATCGTGGCAGTGCCAGATCACAATGTACCGACGACCGATCGTAGTCAGGGCATAACCGACCCGGTGGCAAAGATTCAGGTGCAGACGCTGGATGACAACTGTAAAGAGTTTGGCCTGACCGAATTCGATATGTCTGACATCCGGCAGGGCATCGTGCATGTCATCGGTCCTGAGCAGGGTGCGACCTTGCCTGGCATGACGGTGGTGTGTGGTGATTCGCATACTTCTACTCACGGGGCATTCGGTGCACTGGCGTTCGGTATCGGCACATCAGAAGTCGAGCATGTGCTGGCGACGCAATGCCTGTTGCAGAAGAAGAGCAAAAACATGCTGGTGAGTGTCGATGGGCAGGTGCATGAAGGTATCACCGCAAAAGACATCGTGCTGGCGATCATCGGCGAGATCGGTACCGCAGGTGGCACGGGTTACGCTATCGAGTTCGGTGGTGATGCGATACGCGCCTTGAGCATAGAAGGCCGCATGACCGTCTGTAATATGGCGATAGAAGCCGGTGCCCGTGCCGGTATGGTCGCAGTCGATGACACGACTATCGATTATGTGAAAGGTCGTCCCTATGCCCCTGAGGGTGAGACATGGGAGAAAGCCGTCGCATACTGGCAGACACTGGTCAGTGATGCGGATGCCCGTTTCGATCGTGTGGTGCGTATCGATGCATCTACCATCAAGCCGCAGGTCACATGGGGAACTTCGCCTGAGATGGTGGTAGCGGTCGATACATGCGTGCCCGACCCGGCAGCGATCGATGATGCAGTCAAGGCGGATGGTATGCGAAAGGCGCTGGCTTATATGGGTTTGCAGGCAGGGCAGGCGGTGCATGATATCAAGGTAGACAAGGTGTTCATCGGTTCCTGCACCAATTCACGTATCGAGGATCTACGTGCAGCGGCAAAAGTTGCGGAAGGGAGGTCGGTCGCTGATAACGTCAAACTGGCGATGGTGGTGCCGGGATCGGGACTGGTGAAACAGCAGGCCGAGAGTGAAGGACTGGACAGGATATTTATCGATGCGGGTTTCGAATGGCGTGAACCGGGTTGTTCGATGTGTCTGGCGATGAATGCCGACAGACTCGAGCCGGAAGAACGTTGCGCTTCGACCTCCAACCGAAATTTTGAAGGCCGACAGGGCCAGGGCGGGCGCACACACCTGGTCAGTCCGGCGATGGCGGCAGCGGCAGCGGTACATGGTCATTTCGTCGATGTGACAGAGCAGGGCTAACTGTTCAACGCACGCAACACTAATCTAACAGGTAATCATCATGCAGGCATTTACACAACACAGAGGCATCGTCGCACCGATGGATCGACCCAACGTCGATACCGATGCGATCATCCCGAAACAATATCTCAAATCCATCAAGCGTAGCGGTTTCGGCCCCAATGCGTTTGATGACTGGCGCTATCTCGATGAAGGTGCACCGGATATCGATAATGCGACACGCCGCATCAACCCGGATTTCATCCTGAACCAGTCACCCTACGACCGATCCAGCATCCTGCTGGCACGGGAAAATTTCGGTTGTGGTTCCTCGCGTGAACATGCGGTGTGGGCATTGACCGATTTCGGCTTCCGTGCAGTCATCGCCCCCAGCTTTGCCGATATCTTCTTCAATAACAGTTTTAAAAACGGCCTGTTACCGATCGTGCTGGACGAAAAGATCGTCGATGCGATGTTCACCGTAGTGGCTGAAAATCCAGCGGTGGAGTTCGAGATAGATCTGCCTGCCCAGACCATCACCGCAGGCTCGGAAACCTATGCTTTCGAGGTCGATGAGTTCAGGAAGCACTGCATGTTGAATGGTCTGGATGATATCGCACTGACATTGCAGCATGCTGATGATATAAAAGCCTATGAGCAAGCACGTCAGAAGACTGCGCCGTGGTTATACTGAATAGCCTGAGCACCAGGTTTTTCACATGAGGAATCTGATCGCGCTGTTGATGTTGACTGCATCGGCCGATGCGATGGCGTTTTTCCCCGAGCTACCGTTCTGTCCATTTGGTGGACCGCCGGGCTGGTATAACCGGGTCATGCATGAGCGTGATGTGTATCCTCAATATCGATATCCGCCATACTGGTCGCGATCGCCGTTACCATATAAGTATAGAAGTGTTCCCTATCCCTTTTATATGGAGCGGCCACGTCCACAGTTACCGTACACAAACCGCTACAAAAATACGTTGCCTGAATAAGTCGTGTCCGCAGCGAGTTATCTATGCAGACGGTTTAATGACTGAATATCAGTGATTTCGAAGGAAAAGTCTTACACCCTTACTTCGCTGAAAGTGTGAACCTACGCATTCGCCTTATCGATCTTCGCCCATGCATCACGCAGGGTGACGGTACGGTTGAAGGTTAGTTTGTCGGACTGTTTGTCTTTG
>WFUQ01000195.1 GCA_015484935.1 Gammaproteobacteria bacterium | reverse complement strand
GAATATGGGAGGGGGGACAGCAGGGGGAGATGAGGAGGAGTTATCACTGGTCAGCCAGGACGAGATGGAAGAACTGGTGGCGATGACCACGACACATGCAAACGCGATGAATCTGTATGGCGAGCATGTCGATCACCTTGAGGCGAGGCTGGAATACCTGGAGATTTCGTCTGACTCGGTGATGAGCAAAGACTGCCTCAACCCGATTCGGATGTGTGAGGTCTACCAGAGCACACTGCAAGCATTCACCGTCGAGACAGAAGACAAGATAGAGCTGTACAAGATATACGAAAAAGAAGTGATCGCATTGCTGGAAGTGTTGTACCGGGAGTTGAACGAGATACTGATCAGAGCCGGCATCATGCCCAGCATCTTGATGAAGACCAATCGCCATAGCGAAGATGAAGAAGCTGAAGTCGTCATCAAGCAGGCGACCTATGAAAACACACAGAATAGTGTGGCGCAGAATGCAGTACCCAGATCAGCGCAGGAAATGAACTATATCGCCAGTCATTTCATGAGTAGTGATTTTGTCGCACCTGAGTCAGCGGTGAATCTGCCAGAATCATTCAGACGCCCGGTCAGTGAAACCAGCGCCGATGGCAAGAAATACTATAAACGCAAAGATGTTGTAAAAGCACTGTCGCGCCTGCAGAACAACATCATCAACAGTGCACGTGAAGACCAGGTCGCAACCGTCGAACAGATCAAGCGTTCCCTGTTCACCGATATGGCGCAGCAGGAAGGTGGCACTGCGACCCGGCAGGTCAATACTCTCGATGAGCGCAGCATCGACTTTGTCGGTATGATGTTCGACGCCATCACACACGATGAAAGCATTACGATGGTGATAAAAAATCTGCTGTTACGTCTGCAGATCCCCGTCATCAAAGTGGCGATGTCTGATACCAAACTGTTCGAAGATAAAGCACATCCGGCACACGATGTGCTGGATATGATCACCGAGGCAGGCAAGGGCGTATGCGAGGAGGAAGACAATATCTATTCCGAACTCGAAAACGTCGTCGATACCATCCTCGAAGAATACGATGTCGATATCGATTGTTTCAATAAAGCGGCTGAAGACCTGCAACAGCTGATCGAACGGGAAGAAGCAGCGGCACAGGAGAGTGAACGTAAAGAACAGCAGGCTGTCATGCTGGCGAATGCGCGTGAGATCATCGTCGGAGAAGTACGCAACATCACATCACGCAAGAATATACCCGAGAATGTCATACCACTGGTGACGAAGAACTGGCCGTCACTGATGGTGAACCGTTACATCCGTCATGGCAAAGAAAGTCCGCAATGGATGGAATCGATCATGTTGATGAAACTGTTGATCAAATGTCTGCAACCGATACAGACGAGCTCACAGTGGCAGACCGTGTGGCGCAATCATATCGCGTTGACAGAAGCCGTACACGATGAGCTGAGCGAAACAAAACAGGATAGAGAGACGATAAGTGAGCAGGTCGATAATCTGAAAGAAGCATTCATGGAGCTGCTCGACGCACACAGCTTCAAGCTGGTGGAAGAGTCGCGGGTATCGAGTGCGACCATGTTCGAAGATGCCGACTTCGAAAAAGACGCAGAGATCGCGGCCAGTCAGTTACAGGCTGCCAATGACGACTACGCGATAGAAGAAGATGAAGACATCCGTTCGACCCTGATCGAACAAGAGGCCGATTCAGCCAGAGACAGACTCAATAAATTACCAAGCATCGTTCATCCCGGTGTCTGGTTCGAGATATACAATGGCGAAGACAAAGCTGTGCGCCGTCTGAAATTGTCAGTCGTCCTTACCGAAGTCGCTAAACTGATCTTCGTCGATCGCAAAGGTGTGAAGGTGATCGAGAAGGATGCTGCCGATTTTGCAGCAGAACTGGATAAAGAAAAATCACGCTTTATCGCAGACCATTCTACATTCGATCATGCACTCGGTCAGGTGATGCAGTCGATGGCAGCTTGATAATCAAGTCAGGCCACGCATCACTTTTTTAATCGCCATGTAACTCACGGCCAGCCGCAGACATGGCTTCATCACTGAGCTGTTCACCACTGGCAGCGATAAGGTTCGACAGCAATGCTTTGGTTTCATCGCGACTGTTGATGCGTGGAAATTCGATATCTGGAACCGGCACATCGAGAAATTCGCACAGAGGTTGCCAACCGTCAGCGACCTGGTAGACCAGTAGCCGGTCAGCTTCGATAGTATCGATGATCTCCCGGGTCCGGCTCTCAAAGAAGTCGATCATGTATCCTCTGTCCTGCATGCGATTTGCCATCATATCCCACACCGTCTTCTGTACCATCTCGCCGAACGGACTGTTCTTAATGAATTGCGCGAACTCGACAGAGTGTATGGTTTCGTTGGCGGAATCAAACCATCTGTCTGCATTACGTACAGTCAGGATGATTTTTGCTTGCGGATAATAGTCGGCAAGCTGTTTCCAGTAATTGCAACCCGGGTTGTCGACAGTAGCAGCATAACCTTCGAAGATGCGATCCCAGTCTGCATCGCCGTCAGCTGCATCGATCCAGTCAGCAGTTTTGCCTGGGTCCTGCAGGATCTCGCTCATGTGGTAACAGCGGCCTATGTCCAGTGCTTCGATAGCAACTTTGAGCGATGCTGTACCTGTCCGGCCCATACCGGCCCCGATGATGTCTAATGCCATGTGTCATGCCTCCTGTGACAGTGTGATAAATGCTTTATCTTTCATGGCTGCAGCGAAACCATCGTGTGCCGCATTGGCATCCGACCATGACGGCAGTGCCTTGACCGTCTGCAACCAGTTGTCGATGTTGGCGTAATCATGCAGTTCATTACCGATCAATTCGCCTGCTGTAATCAGTGCAGCGCAAAAATAATCGGCGATAGTAATCCTGTCACCACAGAGATAATCGTCATCGCCTGCCAGGTAATGATCATTCAGGGTGCGTAACAATTTGTCAGTTTCTGTCCTGCCCCATTCGATCATGGCGTGGTTGGCTATTTCCGGTTGTCGTGCATGATGTGGAAATATCTGTGGATAGATCAGGTGATAGCCCAATTCACGGTACAGGTTGGCGTTGAACCAGTCCATCATCTCGTTGACGCGGGCACGTTGTTTCAACTCAGTGGGGTAAGCCGGTGATTGAAATTTGTCTGCAAGATATTTGAGTATCGCAGAACTTTCCGTCAGGACGAAGCCGTCATCCTCGATGACCGGCACCATGCAGTTCGGGTTTATTGCGGTAAAAGATTCACTGAAGTGCTCACCAGTCATCAAGTCCACGATGACCGGCTCGTAGCGTATATCGGCATCTGCACAAAACTGCAGTATGGGGCGTGAGGTGGTCGATGCCGGGTGATAATAGAGTTTCATGTCGTTCCCCTTGATAGTCTTTTGAGTGACAGTTGTCGATGAAGCCAGGACAGCTGTTGCCATATAAACACTTGCTTATAAGTAAATAAATAAGCAATATGTAAGTTAACTATTTACTATAAGTGAATAATGGCTATGGATATTCTCGCTGGCATGCGGGTATTTGCCGCTGTGGTCGATTCGGGCAGCTTTGCCGGTGCGTCCGACAAGCTCGATATGTCACGTGGTATGGCGACCCGATATGTGGCGCAACTGGAGTCACATCTGGGTGTGCGTCTGTTACATAGAACGACGCGCAAGCTGTCGCTCACCGAAGCAGGTACGAATTACTACCCGCGAGCCATCCAGATTCTGGCATCGGTCAGCGATGCAGAGCGTCTGGCGGCTCGAGGTACAGTAGAACCACGCGGGATACTGCGTATCACAGCGTCCGTCGGGTTTGCGATCAGCAATATCGAGCGTGTTGCCGCCAAATATCTACAACGATATCCCGATGTAGAAATAGACCTCATGACGACGGAAAGAATGGTCGATCTGGTAGAAGAGGGTTTTGACCTCGCCTTGCGCATCACCAAAGAATTACCCCCGGGACTGATCGGTCGTCGTCTCGCACCGGTACGGTTAGTGGCCTGTGCTTCACCCGAATACCTCAAGTTACACGGTACCCCGAATAGCCCCAAAGAACTCACACAGCATAACTGCCTGTATTTCTCGTATTCAGCGTATCGCAATAAATGGACTTTTTGTCGTGACGACGAAGAACAGACCGTGCCGGTGAAAGGCAACTTCCATGGCAATAGCGGTAACGTTTTGATGAATGCAGCCAAAGAAGGTATGGGCATCATCTATGAACCGGATTTCGTCGTGTATCAGGCTGTTAGAGACAAACAATTGATGCCGATCCTGGAGGAGTGGGGTACCGACGAATATTCATTGTTTGCAGTCTACGCGAACCGGCAGTTCCTGCCGCCAAAAGTGCGCAGCTTTATCGATTTCCTGGTGGAATACTATAAGCCTGAACCCAATTTTCGATTACAAGAGCATTGAGTGATACAGTTGTGCTCGGAAGATTAAAAAACCATTCAAGTATTCAGTGGTGTGCCTACATTGTGTGGGTAGCTCGGAAAACTAGCGTTTGAGTTGTGGAGATTTCACGAAGTGTGAGTACACTGAAATCCCACAACTATGATTTGTTATATTTAATCTTCGCTCACAACTTTGAAACCTGCCGCTTCTTTATCTTTTATACAGCTATCAATCGAGCTGTCTCTAACAAGGATTCCAGTCATCATTGCACTGCCCATGGAAACTTTACATGTAATTTTTTCACCCCGAGAGTTTTCCATTCGGACAACTCTTCCTGTGCAACTAGACAGTATTAATG
>WFUQ01000194.1 GCA_015484935.1 Gammaproteobacteria bacterium | reverse complement strand
GATGAGCTGCTATCGGCGACGATCATCATCGCTTCCAGCTTCTGCAACATGCGCTCGGTGCGCCACATCTTCGCCAGCTCGACGGCGGCACGTTTGAGCTGGCCGCTGTATTTTTCCAGTTGGGCTTCAAACCGCTCCAGCAACGTGAAGGCATCCGCTGTGGCGCCGGCGAAGCCTGCTATCACCTGATCGTTATACAGTTTTCGTACTTTGGTGGCATTGCCCTTCATCACGGTATTGCCCAATGTGACCTGCCCATCGCCTCCGACGACGACCCGGCCGCCACGGCGGACCGTCAGGATGGTGGTGCCATGAAATGTATCCAATCGACTTCTCCAACACGGGAATCACAAAAGAGGGGGAATTTTACACTATGCACAGGCGTTTGGTTTAGCCCACAAGCGGTATGTCGAGATGGCGGCGCGGTTATTATCACCGCGTCCGGATGGATCGCATCAGCCTATAGCTGTTGACGACTATTGACCCAGTGGCTGACACTTTCGGCCGGCATCGGCTTGGCGATGAAATAGCCTTGGGCGATATCACAGCCCATCTGTTGTAACAGGGAAAAATGCACTTTTTTCTCCACGCCTTCCGCCACCACGCGCATCTTGAGTTCATGGCCCAGCATGATGCAGGTCTTGACGATAGCGAGTGCCTCCGCATCTTCTGTCATATTGGAGACGAAACTTCTGTCTATCTTCAGCTCGGTGAACGGGACTTTATGTAGCTGTGATAATGAGGAATAACCTGTCCCGAAATCATCGATCGACAATCCGATGCCTTTCAATCGCAGGCGGGTGAGGATATCGAGTGATGTGACCAGTTCACCCATCAAGGCACTCTCGGTCACTTCCAGTTTGAAACGTGTCGGGTCTAGCCGGTTATCCTCCAGCAAGGTTGCGATCTTTTCCGGCAATGACAGGCTGGTGATATCCGATGCCGAGATATTCACCGACACACAGGCCTGATACCCTTCCTGCTGCCATTGCTGCTCCTGTTTCACCGCGGTATCGATAACCCACTCCGTCAGCTCTCCCATCACGCCCAGTTTTTCTGCATGCGGGATGACCGTTTCGAGATTGATCAGCCCATACTCTGGATGCTGCCACCTCGCCAGCGCCTCCAGGCCACTCATCTCCCCCGTTGCGATATCGATCTGTGGCTGATAGTACAGCAACATCTCATTCTGTGAGATGGCTCGACGAAACCCTTCGGCATCGAATTCATTTTCGTCGAGAGTCGGACGAGGTTGCTTCTGTGTACTGTCATCCGGTCGGTGTTGCTTCAACAACTGGCTGAGGTAATCCAGAGACAGGGGTTTGCTCAATGATGCGAGTACTTTCAGGCCGTGCGCACGACACAGTTTCTCAGCCGAATTAAGTACGCCGATGTCGTGGCCACTGATCAGTATCAGTTCCGGGGGGTTATGCATGGTGGCCAGCCGGCGCATGACTTCGATACCATCCATCTCCGGCATCTGCAGATCCAGCATCAGGATTGAACCGGATTCAAAGTGTGTTATCTGTTCGAAGAACTGACTGGCCCGGGTGAAAGCACGGGCGATCAGCCCGGACATCTTGACTACTTCGCTGTGCAGTTCGACCAGCGCTTCCTCATCATCGAGAAGATAGACGGTTACAGCCATGCCTGACCTCGCGCCCATCTATGGTCTTCAGGCAGTATCTGATTTGTCTTCCTCAATACAGCCACGTTTTTACTCCCCGGTTTTTTATCACTCATTTATCCAGATGATAGTTCACAGTCCACTACCGCAAGTAATGATACCGCGTGATATTTTTTCACTACACAGGAATCCGACCAGCGGCTGCCGATAACTGGCTCATACGGGTGTTTTGGCTTTGTTTGTAAGTGGTCTATTACAAAAAAATCTGGCAGGGCTGCACCTGTTACGAATACCAGTAAAAATACACCACCACTATGATGATCGCCACGATGATGAATTCGCGAGTTATCTTGCAGGCTTTACAGGTCTTCATTCTGGTCTATCAGTACGGTATCGATTATATGGCCACGTTTATCCATCCAGCGCTCTGCGTATGTAGATCGCAAGATCGGCCCGACTGAAGGGTTTGCTCAACAGCGTCCTGTTGAACCGTGATTGACCATTGCGAGCGATGGCTTTTTCTGTGTAGCCGGATGTCAGCTGGATTTTTATCTTCGCGTATTTTTCTGCAACCTGCTCTGCCAGTTCATAACCATTCATGCCTGGCATCACCACATCGCTGAACAGAAGATCGACATGATTCGTTGCTAACACCTCCAATGCCTGCTCACCATCGCCAGCCGTCAATACGGTGTATCCCAACGACTCCAGTATCTCTTTTACCAGATCCAGTAATGCAGGTTCATCGTCTACCGCAAGGATAGTTTCTTTACCGAGCGGTACAGACATGGGCTCTTGTTGTTCTGCGGCGACCTCCACACCACCTGCGACTCTTGGCAGGAATAACTTAAAGGTCGTGCCGACATCTTTTTCTGAATATACTTTTATCCCGCCACCTGAGCGTTTTACGAAACCGAATACCATCGCCAATCCCAATCCCGTACCCTTACCCTGTTCCTTGGTGGTATAAAATGGCTCAAAGATATGTTCCTGCTCCTGATGTGACATGCCTTTGCCATTGTCGCTTACAGCTAACTCGACGTATTCACCGGGTGGCATGTCCGGATTTCTCTCACTGAAAGATTCGTCCAGATAGACATTACGACTTTCTATTATTATCGTACCGCTACCTGACATAGCATCGCGTGCGTTCAGCATCAGGTTGAGCAGTGCATCTTCAAAATCACCCGGATCGATCCCTGTCATCCACAGGTCATCTGCCAGCTGATGTTCTACGACTATCTGCGGGGTGAGTGAATGCGTAATCAAACTCTGCATACCGTCGATGATATGATTTATATCTGTGACCTCTTCGTTGCCTGCCTCGCGTTTGGAGAAACCCAGCAACTGCGCAGTCAGATCGACAGCACGTTGTGATGCATGTTTGATGGTGTCGATCCGCTTTTGTATATCGCCGTCGCCATCATCACCTAGCTTTCGTTCCATCAGGCTCAGGTTGCCCAGGATGATGCCAAGAATATTATTGAAGTCGTGCGCGATACCGCCTGTCAACTGACCGACCGCATCCATCTTCTGTGAGCGCCTGAGTGCGTGCTCCGTCTGCTTGAGCTCAGTTATATCAAAAGAGTAACCACGTAGCCCCCGTGCTACGCCATTCTCCAGCACGACATTGACATTACTTCTGATCCACTTGATCTCTCCACTGGCCGTGTACATCCTGTATTCATAGGTATGCTCTCTATGGTTTTCTATCGCGTCCTGTACCAGTCCAATCACCCGACTCCTGTCATCCGGGTAGATCGTCTCTGCCCAGAACTCCGCCTCTTTCCACTGCTCCAGTGCGT
>WFUQ01000193.1 GCA_015484935.1 Gammaproteobacteria bacterium | reverse complement strand
TATCTGAATATATCGATACTGTATGATTACTGCTACTGACTAACAGCCGACCTGTCTTTGAATGCCGAAGCACATCGATGGGACGGCCATCGCTTTGTGTAGCAAAAGAGTCGATATATTCACCTTTGCCAGAGAATATCTGCACACGATGATTACCTGAATCCGCAACATACACCCGGCCATCTTCTGCTGCATCGATACCGACGGGATAATCCAGCTGACCCGGGCCGGCGCCATGGCCCGCAAACGTAAACAGAAAATTTCTATCCGTGTCATATACGACCACGCGATGATGCCCTCCATCGACGACATAGATTTTATCGCCATGGACTGAGACATCACTGGGGAGATCTAGAATCTGGCGCTGTCCGGTTTCATTTGACGCAGAACCCGTTGACAGCAATAGCTCAGCCGCCTGTGTATTTATCCCGGCAGCATGAGCCGGTATCGCTACGGTGACAAACAACAGGCACAGGTAGCAGAGTAGTGGAACGAACTCATTTTTTGTCGATGGGTTGTGATGCATCTGATTTACGCCACCAGGCACGGCCATTGAGTAATTCCTGTTTCGGTACATCGTGTTTGCTCTCATCACCCAGCATGATGGCTTTATCGGGCAAGGGCGATTTGCTATCGAACAATCTGGGCATGTAGAAATCGCGGTATTTCTCAACGATACCCACGATGTTCAGATTCGTCACATCACTTATGCGCTGATCAGAGAAACCCAGATCCCGGAATGGCAGATAACTCTTCTCCTCGTCAGTATGACAGCGGGTGCAGAACCGCCCCTTCGCCATCACCTGTGCGTGGAATCGTTTCTTTATCGCTTCCTTGTCTTCACTCGACAACTCATCTTTTATCTGCAGAAATTCTCTGACATCGTTATTGTCTTCGGTTATCTCCAGTAGTTCGTTGTCAGCACCGCCATAGACCACGATCTTTGAGAAATAGTCATCAGTCGCAATCAGGTAGCCTGTATCAGGATCGACATCGGTACCGAAGTGCGGTCCATCGACATCGATACCTGAATAGTTTAGCCAGTCGAAGCGATAGCTGCCCTCGGGTTGTTTATCCGGATCCACATGACAGGTCATGCACCCGATAAACTGTGTATGCATATTCAACAGTGTCCTGACCATGGGTTGCTTGGCATGCGGGTAATCACCATGGCATTGATAACAAACTTCTTTCTTACCCATCTCAACGAAGTTGTTCGCAGGCATGTTATGGAAATGCCGCTGACTTTCTGAGTAGCGATGGGTGCTTATCTTTTTCAGCAGAGCGGGTTGCTCTGTCTCCTTCGCGAACACTCCGAAGGATTCGCCCAGGACCAGCCCCAGTTCCAGCAACAGACTGATGATGATCGCACCGAGAAAGAAAGTCGTAACAAAAGCGAGTACGGGGTGTTCACGCCGTACGCCGGTGATACTGAAAAGATTATGCTGGAACTCACCCGGTATCTTGCTCTTGTGATCGACCAGGATCAGCATCACGATACCAACAAGTATGAACAGCAGTACTGTCAGTACAACAAATGTGATGAGCTGGTTACTGATCGCGTGCATGTTATGCCCCTCAGTAGTATTCCGTCACATACAGCCAGATAGTGAACAGACCAAATAATGTCCAGAAAAAGATAAGCACCAATGTCGAATAGGCGAATATCTTCTGTAACGGTGTCAAAGGTTTCATCATAGTGACTCTCCTGCTCCCGAAGTTTCATCATAGGTCTTTGGCGACAACTCTCTGGCGATGAGCAGATCACTGAGATATTCTCGCTCTTCCGGTAACTCGACCAGATTACGCAGGTACTCCAGGAAGTGCTCCTCGATCTGATGTTCACGTGTGATCTTGCCGGTCAGAAATGTCCACTGCATGGGGAACCTGCCAGGCGCAAGATGCACGTTGTACCAGTGCCAGAACGCGATCACCAGCAGAGCCAACAGCGCTTCATGAGGATGCGACAACCGCATCATCTCCTGAAAATAGGATGCACTGCCCTCTGGCAGGATAGCCGCCCAGAATTCCGGAAATATGAATGAAGAACCAGACAGTACCATGACCAGATTACCGAACGCCGCCGCGTAATAGTGGATCTTCTGCTTATACATAAACTTGTCCATCTCAGGACGTTGATCACCTCTGCCGACTGAATATTGCATATCCCATCTGAAATCACGGATGTCTTTCATAGTCGGGATGATGCTACGCTGTATATCGAACCGACGCATCGCGATATCCCTGACCAGCACCCAGAACAGATAGACCACGTGGTAGATCATGGCGAATATCATCACAGCTGCAAGTGTGCGATGTATCACCCGTGAGATATCGATGCCACCGACCATGTCGTTCAACGGCTGCGCCCATATCTGATCGATGAACGCGATAGGCAAGCCTGTGAACGCCAACGTCAGAAAAGTGACGAAGATAAGCATATGCTGGATACGGATATGGATAGAGTAACGCGGCAGGTCACCGATAGGATTGGACACCACATTCTTGTACAGCATGACCCGGTCATCCGGCATATCCTCGATAAGCCGTTCGATCTCTGCACGCTCCACCTCATCCGTCCTGTTGATGCGCATCGATTTATCCAGTACCGTTTGAGCTTCAGCCGATAGTTTCATAATAGCTTCCAGTTACATTCAACAGTTAGCGATCCCAGTCATTCTATCCGGTCTCTTCCTCTAGATGACTTGCGCCACCATGAGGAACCCTTGTGCATGATCCAGCTGACACCATCGCGACGGCGACCCATCGTCTCCAGCAACGCCATGCCCAGCAACAGCACGATCACTACATCACCGATCAGGTTGTAGCCAATATTTGCATAATAGCGAAACGCATTACTGTCTTTATTGCTGCTCGGATGCGGGTCGAGCTGGGCATATTTTTCATCTGCATAAACATGGCAGTTACGACAGGTGTCTACTTTATTCTTTTCATTGACCGGCGAATCAGGGTCGCGTGATGGTTTGATGTCATGCACGTTAAGATAGTAGTTTTCTTTTTTCGCATGGCAATCAAGACAGTTCGCTGCCTTGGTGAAACCATATCGGGTCACCTTGCCATGAAAACTGTCATCATAGGATTCGACAGCTATCGGGTATTTTCTTCCCAGCTCACGCCCTTCTTCTTCGGCTGATCTCACATGACGCTCGATCAATGCTTTATCACTGTGGCAGTTCGAGCACAACTCGACGATCTCGGAAGGGGAGCGCTTGACCTCACGGATACGTCGACTGGTGTGCTTGTACCAGTTGACGACGAAGTCTCTGTCCTCGTGACAGACTACGCATCGATCGACGATATGCTCCGGCAACTTCGCTTCGTCAGGGTTGTAGATCGGGTTGGTATGACAGGTTACGCAGTAGGGTTTATCTGCATCCAGACCGGTTTCGATCTTGTCACGCCCATGTACGCTCTGCTTGAATTTGTTGACTATCGACCTGTGACTGAAATTTTTTCCGGTAGCCGCGTTCTTGATGGAATGGCATTCCGAATCACAACGCACACCTTCTTTGACCTCACGATGAGGTAGTTGTTTGATATAACTGTGGCAGTCGGTACACGGGACATTGCGGTGTACGGTAGAGCTGAAGGTGTCTGGCACGACCTGATAACTGCGTTTCGCACCGGTGTCGGTGATACGTCCCATCTTCGGATATTTGTGGCACAACAGACAACCAGAATCATCTTCAAATGCCAGCACTGGACCCGCAGCCAGAAGGCTGATAGCAGCAGCTATGAAAATGACGTATCTCATTGTTGTCTTAATATATGTTATCTATGACTCATTACTGTCTCTGCGTCCACGCACGTTATCTACTGGAATAGTTCATAGTATTCAATCCATACATCCGGCACTTGATATTAATCAATCAGGTCGGTTATTTATCGTTTGATGCCTCACAGAAAGCCCTTAACCCCGTCCGTCACTCGACCTGTAGCGTGGCATCCTCGATAATCATGCCGTAGACATAACCATGGCCAAAGTCCTTGTCCAGAACCAATCGACCTTTCACCAGTACCACATCGTTCAAGCTGGCTGTATCCTGTGTGGTCACGGTGATATCCTGCTGACTGCTGTTATCGCGGATATGCAACCAGTTCTTATTCATCACTCTTGCTGTGTATTTACTGACCTGCCCGCGAACGCTCACGATCTGACCGGCCAGTCGCTCTCTGTTATCACGAATCTCGGCGATATCGACTCCGCCATCTGCTTT
>WFUQ01000192.1 GCA_015484935.1 Gammaproteobacteria bacterium | reverse complement strand
TAAAATACCTAGCGTTTTACTCAGGTATTGTTTCGGATCTACACCCATGACCGCTCGCTACAAGCTGAAAGTGCTGACTGAATTTGCATCAGCGCACACACTCAGGGATTACCCCGGTGCCTGTAGCCGCATGCATGGTCACAACTGGAAGGTAGAAACCGAAATCATCGCCACCGAGCTGGACGATACCGGCATGGCGATAGACTTCAAGCAGATGAAAAATGCCGCCAATGAAGTCGGTGACAGGCTGGATCATTACTACCTGAATGACCTGTCACCATTCGACAAAATCAATCCGACTGCGGAGAACATCGCGGCGTATATGTTCAGAGAGATAGCTGAAAAACTGAACAGTGATACAGTCAAGGTTCACGCAGTCACATTATGGGAAACCGATCGCGCCTGTGTGCGATACAGTGAAGAGAATGAATACTATGAGTGAAACACTCGATGCCAAACCCACCAATGTATCCGATATGGTGGACGTACAGAGCAGCCAGGATCACCGCGCGATCAACATCGACAAGGTTGGCATCAAGGATATCCGCCATCCGGTACAGGTGAAAGACCGTTCCGGACACATCCAGCACACGGTAGCCAATTTCAATATGTATGTCGCCCTGCCGCATGATTTCAAGGGCACACACATGTCACGTTTCGTCGAGATACTGAATAACCACGACTGGGAAATTACGGTCGAATCGTTCAAGACGATGCTGTCTGAGATGACCGACAAACTGGATGCCGACATCGGTCACATCGAGATGAGCTTCCACTATTTCGTCAACAAGAAGGCGCCTGCATCCGGTGTCGAAAGTCTGCTGGATTACGAAGTCAGTCTCATCGGCGAACGTGCTGATAACAAAAACATCATCACCATCAAGGCGGTAGTGCCTGTCACCAGTCTCTGCCCGTGTTCGAAAAAGATCTCTGACCGGGGCGCACACAATCAACGCTCCCACGTCACCGTTGAAGTCCAGACCGATGCTTTCATCTGGATCGAAGAACTCATCGATACTGTCGAGCAACAGGCATCCAGTGAGCTCTACGGCCTGCTGAAGCGTCCTGACGAAAAAGTCGTTACCGAACGCGCCTACGACAATCCGAAGTTCGTCGAAGACATGGTCCGCGATGTCGCTGCACAGTTCAATATGGATGATCGTATCCTGGCGTACCGGGTGGCCTCAGAGAACTTCGAGTCGATACATAACCATTCTGCCTACGCCCTGATCGAACGCGATAAACGTAGCCAGGCCTGATTACACAATAAGCACTTACCGAGTCACGACTGTTGGCAGCTGGAATCCCCTTCGGCTCCAATATCGTCAATATTTTAAACACTTTTCATATTGTACCGCTTAAAAATTAATCAATATTTGCTAAAAATCAAGATGTTAGCGTGTTTGGCACAACACCTGCATTAGTTACTACGCACCCGTTATTTACGGGTTAATTGTAAAAAAATCCAACATTATTCATCTGTTCTGACAGGAAAATTTTTCTTGGCTATGGAGTTTTTACAATTGAAATCACTCAAACACCCCCTGCTCTACGCAACCTTGCTCTGTACGACCGGACTCGCATCGTCGGTTGATGGCGCTCTGTTATCCCGTCTGAACGGTTCTGTCTTTTACGACGATGTCGCCAACCTGAGCTGGCTGGCGGATGCCAATTTCGCCTTCACCAGCGGCTTCGATGATGATGGTCGCATGACCTGGACCCAGGCCAATGACTGGGCGAGTGGACTTATTGTAGAGGGCGTAAGCGGTTGGCGACTACCCGACACCGCGCAACCTGATACAGGTTGCAGTGGTCAGAGCGGTGATTTTTCTGCCGGTTACGGTTGTACCGGAAGTGAACTGGGTAATCTGTTTTACAACGTGCTTGGCGGGGAGAGTAACCAGTCCATCACCACGACCCATAACCCTGATTACGATCTGTTCAGCAACATCCAGTCCAACCGCTACTGGTCAGCGACCACACAGCTACCGGCAGATTCGGGCAATGCCTGGCAACTGTCTTTTGCGACAGGTTATATGAACGGCACTGCCATCGAATCGAATAATTATGCCTGGGCGGTACAGTCGGGTGACGTTGGCTTATCAAGACCGCTGCTGACCGTTCCCCTTCCCGGTGCATTCGTGTTGTATGGCTCAGGTCTGCTATGTCTGTTCAGTCTGATGAAACGGTTTCGGGAGGAATCTGAGCAATAGAGTCACTGCAACGATGCAGAAACCGTCAAACTTTGTCGTGGCCTGCAGACTACTGTAACTGCTGCTTCAGCTTATTGACGAACTGGGTAGTATAGACTTCGTTCTGGGAATCAGACTGCGCGATAACCTGAACACGCACCGCCTGTTTCTGTGGATAGAAACGGATAACAAATTCATCCCTGTCGGCTTCTTCATCACCTTTGCTGGTAAATAACTGCATCAACCAGCTGGATTCGGATAACTCATCACGCTCTTCCTCAACGACATCCACCGTATCCCGGTTGATGGCGACCTGTAACATCGCGCCATCCTGATCCTGCTCGATGATATCGACGGCCATGTTATCCAGCGCATCGGTCGTCCTGTGCCAGACCTGTTGCAGATTGCCAGCTACTACAAAATCATTGCCCTGTATCACTACAGTCTCGTTGTCAGTATCGTCCAGCAGCTCCGGCTCGGTCTCCCCTTCCTGCGCCACCACTCTGGAAGCAAACGGTTGATACTGCTTCAATGCGGCTTTCACTGCTGTCTGATCCGCACCGACGAACAGTGCCAGTCGCTTCATCATCTCGACTTCCAGCGCCGGCTCACTCGCACGTCCACGCCAGTTGATGTCTTCGTCTTCCACCGACAGTTCCAGCCCGGCATGGGTGAAGAACACCTTGCTCACATCCTCACTGGCACCTTGCTCGATCTCGACGGTAAACCGGTCGACCCGCTCCGGCTCCCAGTTACTGAACGCACGCTCGAAGAACCCGGCATCTTTCGGTGCCTGATATTTACTCACCCAGTCTGTCTCCATGATGCCGATCGATTTCTCTGCACGGCGCACTGCGATGCCTTCGTGCTGCCAGAACTGTTGCAACACATTCCACATCACCCCCGGTGATTGTGGCACTTCCAGCCAGCTACGACCACCTGCGTGTTTGACCTGCACTCCCTCTACAGG
>WFUQ01000191.1 GCA_015484935.1 Gammaproteobacteria bacterium | reverse complement strand
ATTTCTATGTGTTCACGGAATTTGTTGATGGTGTAGAAGTGCAACAGATCTACGGTGCCGGTCTGAATGTATCGCGCATCGAAAGCGTCGAACGGTTGATGATATTGACTGCGGGTGGTGATGATAATGTGTATCTGTACGGGACGCTGTCAGGTCAGGAGCTGCTGATCAATACCGGTGGCGGTGACGATAGTATCTACATCGGTGGTGCGGCACAGCCGTTCACCATCAACATCCCTGCTGCGACCAATGTCGAACAGGTGCCGTTGTTCGAGCAGGTCAGAGAGTTTGCCACCGGTTTCACCAACAGTAATTATTTCGATTATTTCAAACCGATACGTGGATATAACACTTATCTTCCCGAATTCAAATTGCCGGTGGGTACGCAGACTGTGCCGCAGGACGTATTGCAGTCGTGGTTTGATTTCTTCGACACCTACTGGTATTTCTCTTCCATCAGCTGGGCATATAACTTTATCTACCTGAATTCCGGCTATAATGATTTTGTCGATTTCTACAGCGATGTTATCACCAGTCGTTTCTACAATACGCCGGACACCAAAGCGCTGGATGCTGCGTTCACCCAGTTCACCAGTGCGCAACAGATCACTCCGATCCCGCAATACAACATCGAACTGCCAGCGTATTCTATCGATCTGCAGTTACCTGAAAGTCGTGATCTCGGCAGCATCGCCGGGCCGGTACGCCTGACCGATATCGGTGGTAACGATTCCATATTCATCGACAATACCTTTGCAGATGATGGTGCAGAGAATCTGTTGTTCTCCAACAGGCTGGTAGAGAAAGCTGAATTCGTGGTCGAGAATGATCCGGTGACATTGGGCAATCTGTTCGCTGGTGATGAACGGGTCAGTGCCGGTTATATCGATGCCTCCCAGATAGCCGGTGACCTGTACTCACAGATCCGACGCGACAATCAGGTGAAGAATCCCGGACTGGTGACCCGTATGCTTAACGGTGACCCGTTGGTGACAGAAGATGTGACCCTGGCTGCCGGTCAGAAGATCTATAACTTCACCAGCCAGGCTGAATTCGATAATTACATCAGTAATTTTACCTTGCTCAATCCGACTACCAGCAGTGCACTGAACGATGCTGTCGTGGTCTATAAACCGGTTCCATCCCATCAACCGGAAAATCTGCAAGCGGTGTTCAACTATAGCTGGGCTGATGCACCGGATACGTATTCGCAGGCTGACCCGCAAGGCACGCTGATCTCTATCGATGTCACCGACACTGCGGACGGTTTCAGTCAGACATTCGTAAGTGATGCGAACGGTTCTGCTCTGGAAAAATACGAAGCCTGGCGACGTGATGCGGCCAACCAGATCGATCCACTGGTGAATTACTACACGTATTCACGCACCGACAACGGCGTGCTGGTGGCGAGCTGGATCTATAAACGTACCAGCAACGTCGATAACAGTGGTAACAGTACCGGTGGTTTTGTCGATGAGTTACTGGTCGAGTTCCGTGCCGATAATTTTGCAACAGAATCCACTGCGGCAGGACTGAATGTTGCGTTCGATGCTGCCGGTGTCGATGCCTACATGAAACAGGTCTATGGCTTGCAGGTAAGACCGCAGGCGAACGTGCCGGTCGAAGTGCCTGAGTGGCCCAAGACATATGAAGCCAACGTCGCGGACAGTGCCGGTAATAAATTTGATATCGAAGTGGTGGGTTACGCCAATTCTTCTGCACCGGATGTGATCGTCGGTTGGTCGGTGTATGCACTGGACACCTTGACGGTTGCCGTACCGAATGCGTTTGTCACCGGCGTGGCAACGGATGCCACCGGTGCTGAACTCGCCTGGATCAATACACCGCATGATACCATCGTGTATGGCTATGATGACGGAGCAGTCAGTGAAACCCGTAGTATCTATTTCGCCGGTTTCGATAATCTTGATGTGCAGTTAGGCGATGTCGATAACAACATCGTCATCGAAAGTACGGCTTATCTGCAGGAAGCCTCCTTCAGTACCGGTGGTGGTAATGATGTGATCCACATAGGCGATGTGACCGGGCAGACCGGCACCGGTGCAGACATCGAAACACTTACCGGCCTGACGGCCAATATCACCATCGACGGTGGCGATGATAATACCAGCATCGATCTGCTGGAGATATCTGCACAGAACAATGTCGCTGATCTGGTCGGTCAAATTGATGGCAGCAGCGTCAGTGGTCTGGGCATGGGTGGCACAGTGACCTACCAGAACCTCGATTATATCGAAGTGGTCACCGGTGCCGGTGATGACAGTATGCGGGTAGCGGGCAGCAGTGCAGATGTGCTGACCTTCATCGAGACCCGTGATGGTAACGACGACATCGTAGTGGGTGATGCCGGTTCAAACAGTGAAGCAGTGCTCGGCGAGGTGCGTATCAATGCTGGTTCCGGTTCGACTAACCGTATCGAAATCACCGATACCGGCGATGCCAGTGGTGACAACATCGAGCTGAATATTCAGGATAATATCGTCAGCCCGTTAGATGCCGGCAGTGCGCTGTTCGGCAGAGTGACCGGCATGTCCAGCGGTGTCATCTATTACCGAACTGACGATAACGGTGACTTCGATAGCAGCAACGGTCTGGTTATCCGCGGCACTTCGGGTGACGACTTCATCACGGTGAATAATCTTTACAAGGGCAATCATACCGAAGTCTTCGCCGATGCCGGTGATGATACTGTCATCGTCAATAACTTTGATATAAGCGGTCGTACACCCGCACCGACATTGACCATCTACGGCGAGAGCGGCAGCGACTATGTCGATGCTTCGCTGTCTCCGGTATCCGTCACACTCTACGGCAACCTGCCACAACAGAACGTGGCGTTGAACCAGAGCGATGAAGATACCCTCATCGGCAGTCAGTTCGATGACATTATCGAGGGCAATGGGGGAGTCGATATCCTCATCGGCAATAACGGTAACGATACGATCGATGGTGGTGATGGCGACGACATCATCTTCGGCGACAGCGGTGACGTGACCATGACCACTCCATTGGCAGCAGGGCCGGTCGGTCAGCCTGTCTTCATCACCAGTATCGATCCGAGTGTGGGTGGTAACGATACCATCACCGGTGGTGCCGGTGTCGATCTGATCATGGGTGGACAGGGCAGGGATACCATCAGTGGTGATACCGGCGGTGATGTGTTGCTGGGTGACGTCGGTATCGCGCAATACACCAACGGTGTGTTGCGTTCCATCGAAACCAAACCATTCTTCATCGGCGGTCTCGATGAGATAACCGGTGGCGAAGGGGAAGATATCCTGTTCGGTGGCAAGGGCAGTGATGTGCTCAATGCCGACTTCCTCACCGATACCATCATCGGTTACTACGGCAGGATATTGTTCGATGAACAGAGCAATGTGACCAGTGTCGTCATCCTGGGTGTCGATGGACAGGATATCGTGGCATCAGAACAGGGTACGCTGTACGAAAACCAGGAAGTGAACAACGCGATACAGAGTGATTACTACAACAACCTGACTGCCGACCAGTTACGTCGTATCGCAGTGGGTAGCTTTGGTGCCGGCAATGTACAGACGAGTACATCCGCCAGCCGTTACAGTTCTTCTAGCGTGAGTCTGAGTAACTCGGTTCTCAGAGTGCCGCAATTGTCTATCGCAGTGACAGGCATACATGGTACGCATCAGGTGGAGCGCGGTGATACCTTGTCCGAGATCATGGAGTCCTATGGTCTCAGGTATCCACAGGATATCCAGCAGGTACTGGACCTGAACAAATTCATCACCGACCCTTCCTACATCCAGTCAGGATGGGATATCAAGATGGTCGATGATGGTGAGCTGGAAAAACCGGAGCAAGACTCACAGCAACCGGCTGAAGATATACAGACAGAAGATGTGCAGCCAGACGAGCAGCCGGAAACTGATGTACCAGCCGAAGACGGATCAGCAGACAATACGGAACGATCTTCCGGCACCATCGCTGCGGCCGCCGCCGGTCTGGTCGGTTGGAAAGTTCACAGCAACACCGGTGCTAACAGTGTTGATAGATCTGCATTGCAGTCACTCGACGAGAAGGCGCGTAAACGCCGTCTGTCTCGTTGGGATGGTAAGCGCGTGGTTAACTATAAATAATATGATACTGAGCTGCTACAGGCAGATCAAAGCAACGAGGACTATTTGATGAGTGAAGATAACAAGCCTGACGAAACACAACAGGCGAACAAAGCCGGAACAGAACGTGCGGTCAAAGTGGTCTGGGATGACTCCCGGATGCAGATGAACTACGCCAATGTATGTAATGTCTCCAGCACCAAGGAAGAATTCAATCTGCTGTTCGGTACCAATCAGTCATGGACCTCTTCGCAACAGAGTATCCGTATCGCATTGAGTAACCGCATCATCCTCAACCCGCATGCAGCGAAACGTCTTGCGAAACTGTTATCGACTGCAGTCGAGCAATACGAAGAGAAGATGGGTGAGATAGCACTGGAGACCGGCAGTCCGCAACCCAGCATCGACGATAATCACAAACACTGACCGATCATCCTTCCATGACTGATCCGGCAGCCATGCAGACCCCAACTCAAGACGACGACACCGTTGCGGATACCGCGGCATTATTGTCGCGCCTGTCAGCGACGCTGGATTTCGACGAGTTCGGTTTCCGCTGGCTGGAGATACAGTGTCAGACGTTGGGCAATGTTTCTGCGGCTGTGCTGTTGATCCGCGAGACCGATTCGAACACGTTTAAACCGCTCGCCAAATACCCACTGGATGCGCGCATCGATAAGCTGGCAGAAGTCGCCTACGATGTGATCGACGAAGAATGTGGTCTGTTGGTGCAGCTCGAACAGAGCGACCGCTATGCGGTGGCGTATCCGGTGCATTTCGATAACGCCCTGCATGGCATCGTCGCGCTGGAAGTCAGTGCGGGCGAGACCGCCGAGTTACAGGCAGTCATGGGACAGTTGCAGTGGTCGGTCGGCTGGATCGCACTCTACTATAGTCAGCAGAAAGTGGCGGCTATCGGTGGTGAATCGATACGCAGCAAACATGCGCTGGCGATATTCTCCAGAGTGCAGGCGCAAGCCGAATTCGATGCTGCCTGTCAGTCACTGGTGACCGCACTGGCGACCGAGCTGGCATGTGATCGCGTCAGTATCGGTTTTCCGGGCGGGCTGGCTGTCAAAGTGCAGTCAGTGTCGCATACCGCACAGTTCGGTAAAAACATGGGGCTGATGACTGCGATCGGTGAAGCCATGTCAGAAGCGATGGTGCTGGGCAGGGATGTGATATTGCCGCAACCGGACAGCGCGGTCACCGCACCGGATCACGGCAGGCTGATGTCAGAACACGGCAGTCAGAGTGTGTTGAGTATCCCGGTGTTCGTCGGTGACCGCTTCCGCTGTGTGCTCACACTGGAGAAAAATCTGCCGGATAAAAATACGGCTAGCGACTTCGATGTCGAGACGGTCGAATTCGTCCGCGCCATCGGTGTGTTGTGCAGCCCGACACTGGAAGACCGTCGTCTGGCACAGCGTTCCTTGTTGCAGGTAGTGCGGGACAAAAGCCGCGAGCAACTGGCACGTCTGTTCGGAGAGGGGTATCTCGGACGCAAATTACTGGCGACCGGTCTCGTCCTGTTGCTGTTGTTTTTCTTTTTTGCCACCGGCAGTTATCGCATCGCTGCTGATACCGAACTGGAAGGTGTGGTGCAACGGGTCATGGCGGCACCGTACAGCGGCTATATCTCTGAAGAACGTGCGCGTGCGGGTGATCTGGTCAAAGCCGGTGATGTAGTCGCGCGACTGGAAGACAAGGAGCTGCGACTGGAAAGGCAGAAGTGGTTGAGCGAGCGTTCACAATACCGGCACGAATATAACAAGGCTTTCGCCAGCGAAGACCGCTCCGAAGTCAATATCAAACGTGCGCGTATGCAGCAGGCATCGGCGCAACTCGCCCTCACCGAACAGAAGTTACAGCGCAGTAATATCGTGGCACCGTTCGACGGTGTCATCATCTCCGGTGATCTCAGTCAGCGTCTGGGTGGCTTTGTCGAGCAGGGTGAAGTGCTGTTCGAGATCGCACCGCTGGACAGGTATCGCGTCATCCTGTTGGTGGATGATACCCGTATCAGTGATGTCAGTGCCGGGCAACACGGTGAGCTGGTGTTGTCATCGCTGCCGGACGATAGTTTTGAATTTGTCGTGAGCACGGTAACGCCGATCACCCGTGCCAAAGACGGTGCCAATCTGTTCCGGGTAGAGGCGAGATTGCTGCAAGGCTCTGAGCGATTACGTCCGGGGATGCAGGGGCTGGGCAAGATCGAAGTCGATGAGCGTCGTCTGATCGGTATCTGGACGCGCAGCTTCACCGAGTGGCTGCGTCTGCAACTGTGGAAGTGGTTGCCCTGATGTCTGCTTCCCTGTTCAGTCAGTCCTGGTATCGCGTCGCCGACCTGAAACCGAAACTGCGCAGTCATGCCGAACGGGTACGGCATCACTACCGCGGTGAGACATGGTATGTGTTGCGCGATCAGTCCAGTGGCAAGTTACATCGTTTCAGTGAAGCGGCGAATGTGCTCATCGCGAAGATGGATGGCAGCGTCACCATGGATGATATATGGAACAGTGCCTGTGCCGAACTGGGCGATGACATGCCGGGGCAGGACGAGACCATCCAGTTGTTGTCGCAGTTGTATCGCTCCAATGCATTGCAGACCGATGTGTTGCCCGACCTCGATGAGATCGTGCGACGACAGAAACAGGAACAACGCGCGAAGTGGTTGCAGTACATCAAATCACCGCTGGCGATCCGTTTTCCATTATGGAATCCGCAGACTTTCCTGCGTCGCACCAGTGCACTTGCGCCGCTCATCTTCAATCGCTGGGCAGGCTTGTTATGGTTGGTGGTGATAGCAAGTGCCCTGTTGCAGGTCGGTATGCACTGGCAGGCACTGAGCGATAATTTCAGCGATCAGGCCTATTCGGTGGGTAACTGGCTGGCTATCGCGCTGGTCTATCCTTTCGTCAAACTCTTCCATGAGTTCGCTCATGCGTATGCGGTGAAACGCTGGGGAGGGGAGGTCAACGAGATGGGGCTGATGTTTCTGGTGCTGATACCGGTGCCGTATGTCGATGCCTCGGCTTCGGCCCTGTTCCGCAATAAATATCACCGCATGCTGGTATCGGCCGCCGGTATCATGGCGGAGTTGTTTCTGGCGGCCATTGCCACTCTGTTGTGGGTGGAAGCCGAACCGGGATTGTTCCGCGCCTTGTTATTTAATGTGATGTTGATCGGCGGGGTGTCTACTGTCCTGTTCAACGGTAACCCGTTATTACGCTTCGATGCGTATTATGTTCTGGCTGACTGGCTGGAACTGCCCAATCTGGGGCAGCGTGCCAATCAGTATGTCGCTTATCTGGCGAGAAAATATCTACTGCGTCTGCGTGACAGTTCTCCCAGTGCGACGCTCAGGGAGAGTATCTGGCTGGCAGTCTACAGCATCGCGGCATTCTTCTATCGGCTGGTGGTGATGCTGGGGATCGCGTTGTATGTCGCCAGTGAATTTTTTTTCATCGGCGTACTGCTGGCGATGTGGTCGATCTATCAGGCCTTGCTGGCACCGGCGGTCAAGGTATTCAGACGCATCTGGCCGGAATCCCTGATGCACAATTTTCGAACCAGACTGGTGCTGACATCTTCCGGGGTGTTACTGCTAGCGTATGTCTTGTTGTTCCTGATGCCGTTGCCGGGCTTTACCGTGGTGCAGGGAGTCTACTGGGCACCCGAAGAATCGCAGTTGCATGCCGGTGTCGATTGTTTCGTGCAGGAGGTGCGGGTGACACAGGGGCAGACGGTTGCCGAGGGTGATGAGATACTGCGCTGTGAATCCATCAAGCTCAGGACCGAACATCAGGTCAGCCGCTTACGCCTTCAGGAACTTCAGATGCAACGTCGTTCTGTGTTGCTGGATGACAGGGTCGAAGCATCGGTGTTGCGTGATGAGATCGACCGGCTGCTGGTCGAGGAAAGGTTGATCGAACAGCAGTTGCAGGCACTGGTCATAAAGAGTCCTGTTGCCGGTGTCGTGCAACTGGATAATATCGCCGACCTGCAGGGGCGATTCATCCGCCGTGGCAGTTATCTGGGATACATCGGTCAGCGTGGCGTGAATACGGTACGCGTGGTGGTCGCACAACAGGATATCTCACGGTTGCGTACTGATACACAGAATATCGACATCCGTTCCAGCAGCCGTTTCGACCAGGTGGTGCAGGCGAGTGTGTTACGTGAGGTGCCGGCTGCCAATAAAGATATCGTGTCATCGGCATTGACGCTGGATGGCGGTGGCAGCATCGCGGTCGATCCGGCATCCTCGGAACGGATGGTCGCACTGGAGAACTGGTTCCAGTTCGAGCTGATGTTGCCGGAGCATGCGCAGGGCTATGTAGGGGAACGTGTCTACGCGCGTTTCGCACACACACCGTCACCACTGGCAGAGCGTATCTGGCGAAGTATTCGTCTGCTGTTTCTGGAAAAACTGGCTGTATAGAGATGAGTACGCTACCGATACAGCGTCTGTTCAAACCCGGCGACCACGGTACACGTGTCGAACAGGAAGACCGCAATCCCGGTACACTGGAACGCTGGTTCGCGTCATTGCATGGACGGTTATCTGCTCCCTTCGATTCACGGCTCGGGCCTTACCGGCGATTCGTGCCGCTGGTACATCAGGCGCAGCAACAATTCCGATCATCGAGCGATGAAGAGTTGGCGCAACAGGCCGCCCGACAACGCTTGAACCTGCGTCGTCATGGCATCGATTCGGATGAACATGTGGCTATCGCATTCGCGCTGATACGTGAAGCGGCGCAGCGTAGTCTCGGTATGAGTCATTTCGATAGTCAGATCATCGGTGGTCGCGTGTTGTTATCCGGCAAGATCGCAGAGATGGCGACCGGTGAAGGCAAGACCCTGACCGCGACACTGGCAGCCGCGACCGCAGCCATGGCCGGGCTGCCGACGCATGTGATCACCGCCAATGATTATCTGGCGGTGCGTGATTGTGAAGAGATGTCGCCGGTCTATACCATGCTGGGTCTCAGTGTCGGCAATGTGTCACAGGACACACCGCAGGATCAACGTCGGGCGCAATATGCCTGTGACATCACCTATTGCACCAACAAGGATATCGCCTTCGATTATCTCCGGGATGTCATCACGGTCGATTCCGAATACAGTAATGTGACTTTGCAGACCGAGAACCTGTACCGGCACAGCAGTCGTCAGCACAGATTGAATCTGCGTGGACTGCATTTTGCCATCGTCGATGAAGCCGATAGTGTGTTGATCGACGATGCGCGTACACCGCTCATCATCTCTGCGAATAAAGGTGGTGAAGCCGAAGAACAGTTTCTGCGCGAGGCATACCAGTTGGCAGAACGGCTAATCACCGGCGAGGATTATCTGGTCGATGCACAATTGAAATCGATCATCATCACCGAGCAGGGTGGTGAGACACTGGCGCAGATGTCGGCCGAACTGGGGCCGCTCTGGGTCGGACGTATCCGTCGTGAGGAAGCCATCCGGCAGGCGCTGGCGGTGATGAATTTCTACCAGCGTGATGATCAGTACGTGGTGGTCGATGGCAAGATACAGATCGTCGATGAGAACACCGGGCGTATCTTGCCCGACCGGAGCTGGGAGCGAGGTCTGCATCAGCTGGTCGAGATCAAGGAAGGTTGTGAGGTATCGAAACAACGCGAGACACTGGCGCGCATCAGCTACCAGCGTTTCTTCCTGCGTTATCTGCGACTGGCCGGTATGACCGGCACCGCCCACGAAGTGCGGAACGAACTCTGGTCGGTGTATCGCTTACGCGCAGTCCGCATCCCGACCCACAAACCGTTGCAGCGACAGTGTTGGCCTGCCAGAGTCGTGGCAGATGAGGAGCAGCATAGTCGACTCATCTTGCAGTCAGTCACCGAAATCCACGCGCAGGGCAGACCGATACTGATCGGCACGGCGACGGTGGCTGCTTCGGAAAAGATCAGCGCGGCATTGCACAAGGCAGGGCTGGAACATCAGCTTCTGAATGCCAAACAGGATGCGACAGAAGCCGCTATCGTCGCCGCAGCCGGTGCGCCCGGACAGATCACTGTCGCCACCCAGATGGCGGGTCGTGGTACCGACATCAAGTTGACCGAAGAAGTCGAGCAGGCGGGGGGCTTGCATGTCATCCTGACGCAGCATTACGATGCACAGCGTATCGACAGGCAACTGGCAGGCCGTTGTGCGCGCATGGGGGATCGCGGTAGCTATCAGGAATTGCTGGCATTGCAGCACATCGACAGTCGATACCGTGACCTGCATCTGGTGGCAGACTGGCTGGCGAAGCTGGTCAACATCGGTGGCCGCGTGTCCCGCAAGCCCGCGACCTTGCTGTTGCGGCTCGATCAACGACGTACCGAACAGTATCACGCACGGGTGCGCGATGCGGTGTTTAAACAGGATGAGCGACAACGTGAACTGCTGGCAGTGTCCGGGCGTTCAGAATAATTTTTTAAGGCGATCAGGTAAGGTGGGGCGATTATGATAAAACGCAGTTCGATATTGCTGACAGCACTGCTGGTGCTACCTGCTGTGGCGGCATCGTATCAGGACGATTTTTCAGCTCCCGAGCATTTCATGGATTGCATCATCGAGCCGAACAAGTCGCTGGATGTTGCCAGCCCGGTCGAGGGTGTGGTGGCAGAGGTGTTCGTCGAACGCGGTGACAAGGTCAAGGCCGGTCAGGTATTGATGCAGCTGGAATCGGGTGTCGAACAGGCAGTACTGGAGCTGGCAAAGGTCCGTGCCGAATTCGCCAGACGCACCATGAACCGCAACGATGATGTGTCGGAGGTGATGTCGTCACAGGAGAGGGACGAGATCATCACCGATGCGAAGCTCGCCGAGCTGGAAGTGAAAGAAGCCGAGATGCGGCTGGACATGAAAAAGATTCGCAGCCCGATCGACGGACTGGTCATCGAAGAGATGCGTTCGCAGGGTGAATTCGTTTCCGCCGAACCGGTGTTTTCCATCATCAGTATCGACCCGCTCTATGTCGAAGTCATCGCACCGGTGGCAGCATTCGGTAACACCAGAATCGGCAGCCAGGCGACTGTGATACCGGAAGCACCGATCGGTGGTCGCTACCAGGCAAAAGTGACCCGGGTGGATCCGGTCATCGACAGCGCCTCGGGGACGTTCAGGATACGATTGGAGATCCC
>WFUQ01000190.1 GCA_015484935.1 Gammaproteobacteria bacterium | reverse complement strand
TATCCAGATAGCGCCTGGTTCGACTACCGCAGCCACGTTCACCCAGAATGCATTCTGTGCAGCACCAGTCACCGTCTCCCGGCAACACCTCGATCAGAGTTCACCACGCGCACTGATAATCAATTCAGGCAATGCCAACGCAGGCACCGGTGCAGCCGGTATGGAAGCTGCTATCAGCAGCTGCGAATCGATAGCGGCAGCATTGCAGTGCGATACGACACAAGTCTTGCCCTTCTCGACTGGCGTGATAGGCGAGTTGTTGCCCGTCGAGAAAATACACCAGTCAGCTACGGCATTGGTCGATTCGCTTGCAGCAGATAACTGGCTGGCAGCGGCACAAGGTATCATGACCACCGACACCATCGCCAAAGCTGTCTCAAGACAGGTGGAGATCGATGGCACCACCGTCACTATCACCGGCATGGCGAAGGGCTCGGGTATGATCTGCCCGAATATGGCGACCATGCTCGCCTATGTTGCCACCGATGCTGAGATAACGTCTCCGGTATTGGATCAGATGATAAAGCGGCTGGTCGATGTATCCTTCAACTCCATCACGGTCGATAGCGATACCTCGACCAATGATTCCTGTGTGCTCATCGCAACCGGGCAATCGGGGCTTGCCGTCGATGAGCATACCCCGACTTTCATGTCTGCTATCGGTGAAGTGTTCACACATCTGGCGCAAGCGATCATCCGTGACGGTGAAGGGGCGACCAAATTTGTCACCGTACAAGTCGAGCAATCCCGTTCGTATCAGGAAGCGAAACAAGTCGCATACACGATCGCACATTCACCACTGGTAAAAACGGCATTGTTCGCCAGTGACCCGAACTGGGGGCGGATACTCGCAGCAGTCGGTCGTGCCGATATAGAAAACCTCGATGTCGAACAGGTCAATATATTTCTCGGCGACGTATGTATCGTTGCCGATGGTGAGCGCGCGAAGAGTTACACTGAAGAGTTGGGGCAGCAGGAGATGGATAGAGAGGCTATCATCATCCGGGTCGAACTCGGCAGAGGAGAGCATGAAGCGACAGTATGGACATCAGACCTGTCGCATGAGTATGTACGCATCAATGCTGAGTACCGCACATAGATGAATGCGCAGCCAGTGCACGTTGCTGTCGCAGCTATAGTAAATGAAAACGATGAGGTGTTGATCAGTAAGCGCCACGATGATGTTCATCAGGGTGGATTGTGGGAATTTCCCGGCGGAAAACTGGAGCCGAAGGAAAACGTTGAACAGGCGCTCATCCGGGAATGTCAGGAAGAACTGGGTATCACACCGACCGAGTATCATCCGCTTATCAAGATAACGCATCACTACACAGACAGATCAGTGTGCCTGGATGTATTCAAAATCCTCGCATATACCGGTACTGCTTCAGGTCTGGAAGGGCAACCGATAAAATGGCAGTCGATCAGCACACTGCTTGCAGAAGACTTCCCCGCAGCCGATGAACCCATCATCAACACACTCAGATTACCTGACCGCTATCTCATTACAGGCAAGTTCGATTCGCTTGAAGACTTTGATACCAGACTGGAGAATGCATTAAAAAGCGGTATCAGACTCGTACAACTTCGATTAAAACAACAATGGCTGGATAAGAACAGAGCAGTGGTCGATGATATCTGCAAGCGTGCATCTACTCTGTGTCAGCAATATGACTCACTGCTGCTATTGAATATCCCACAGAACATAAACCCTGGCATCGAGTACGATGGCATACACGCAGACAGTCGTATGCTGAACGCGCTCACAGCCAGACCAGAATGTAGATGGTTCTCTGCATCGTGCCACAGCCTGTCGGAGCTGAAGAAAGCCGAGCGCTTAAAAGCCGACTTTGCAGTGTTGTCGCCTGTGCAATATACCCGGAGTCACCCTGATACAGAACCACTTGGCTGGGACAGCTTTGCCGAACTGGTGCAGCAAGTAAATATTCCGGTGTATGCGCTGGGTGGGGTATCCGGTAATGATATCAGTCAGTCGCGATCAGTTTATGCGCAGGGGGTGGCAGCAATACGTGCGTTCTGGAGTGTCTAGATATTGTCACCTGATATTTTTAATGTTGACACGATAATAGGTATATAGCAGTATTTGGATTCTCGATATTCTTAAATATCGCAACCACGGAGGGTGATGTGAGAAGATTCCTGTGTTTATTGGTCTCTGTATCAAAAAAATCAATTTCTGTTATTGGATTATTGCAGTTTTATATCTTTAGTATTAATTCGTACGCTGACACATCAAATCTACATCCCGCTGGATATAAATTCACAAGTGGTAATACATATGGAGTGTATGGTGCTGGAGCGCTGGAGTGTATTGGCAAGAGTGTCGATGCCGGTTATCAATGTGCAGAGATTGTACGAAAGTTTAATTCTCCAAGCCCCGATGGGGCTATATTGGAAATTATTACTATGAGTCCAAAGAATAATTTTCCTGGAAGTTGGGATGTGCAGTATTTAGACCGTTTTGAACCAGATGTTGTGAAGAGTGGGTGGTTTGCATTTAATTCAAGTCGTATCTGTGATGAGGGTTATAAGGTTGTACAAATCGATTCGAAAGTCTATTGCAAACCAATATCTAAGGATAATTTGAAGCGTTGTATTGGGAATCCTGTATCAGTATTAAATGGGGAAAAAATCGAAACAGCATTAGACATAGAGATTGGTGG
>WFUQ01000189.1 GCA_015484935.1 Gammaproteobacteria bacterium | reverse complement strand
TTTTTTAGCTTCAGCGATGATGGATAATTTATCCTGCCATGCTTGCAGGTCACGCTCTCTTTCCTTTTCACTGTACTGCGTGATCAACCAGACACTTGTCAGGATGAAAGCGACGAGTAACAGGCTGGCCGTGATGGCTGATCGGTTGTTGTTCATCTGGCTGGTCTTTCTTTTTTTATTATTTTGAACATGTCATCTATTTGGGCAGGTGCATCCACCACTTGTTCTCACTGACCGAATACACCGGCACATAGTGAAAGATATCTTTATGTGAGATCACTTCTTCTACCTGATTATCCAGTATCAGCATATCGCGTTTCACATCGAGCGCCATCACAGCATGTGCGATCCGCAGGTTGGTATCCTGTACCACCACGACGCGCATCCTGTCCGTGTCGATACCGAGACGCTTCAATGACAGCATCTTGATGATGGCGAAGTCCTCACAATCACCGTTCCGGGTCAGGAACTGTTTCGGCGTCGCCCAGTAATCGTCCATGCCGTAATTCTCGATGTCGAGAACATATTCCTTCTCGTTGGCGTACTGATTCACCCTTCGTATCTGTTCGTGTTCCGGTAGATTTTTTATCGATGCCAGGAAACGCAGCCACTGTTTGAGATGGCACTGGTTGAACCGTGTCTGCTGGCACTTTCCTGCCGGTGTCAGTTCTTCGATATGCCGCTCCAGCACCGATAACCACTGCGGAAATATTTCCAGATTGCTTCGGACTATCTGCTGATAGCCAAAAATATCCGATGATGTACCCGGCACTGCCCACACATTGAGCGAAATCAGCAGCAACGCAAGAATAGGTAAACTTTGTTTATTTAAGCGCATTGACAGGTATAATACGCAACTTGGCACACCTGTACAGCACAAAACCATGAAATTACTGGAAAAATTTAAAGCCGTTACACAATTTGCACTGATTGTTTCCGCGTTCAATCTTACGGCTATGACGGGTGTTTCTGCTGCTGATACTGACATCGCCCAGAAGATGTTTGACCAGGCGATGGAGAAACGGGATACCGGTGATACGTTCACTGCCATCCAGTTATTCGAATCGCTGCTGCAACAGCAACCCCAGCTCAATCGTGCCCGACTGGAACTGGCAGTGGCTTACCATCAGGCCAATCTGTACCAGAATGCCATGCGCGAATTCAAACTGGTACTCGACAATCCGGACACACCGGAGAACGTGCGACTCTCTATATTGGCGTATATGGGGCAGATCAACAGCGACCTGAACCGACCCGAAGCGACCCACCAGTTCTCTTATTATCTCAAGGCCGGGTTACTCAATAATTCCAATCTGAACGCCAGTCAGGCCGTCAGCACAGGTCTGAACATCGCCGCTGGCACTGAGCTGTCGTCTATCGGTACCGACCTCGCTGCAAATGTTTCGCATCGTTACATCAAGCGCGACAAACTGAACATCGCCGGCACCATCGCATCCTTCGAGTGGCAGTCACAGGCGACGCTGTCGAGCAATTTTTACGACAAGACGGATAATTTCAATCTGCATACGCTCAGTCTCAGTTCCGGCCCGGCCTTCATCTCGCCCGGCAGGTGGCATGGCAGCATCAATATGCGGGTGGACTACATCGTGCTCGGCTCCAGCCTGCTGGCGACTTTCACCTCAATCAATCCGACTATCGCTTTCGATCTGGGTAAATTTCGCAGTGTATTCGTAGAGACCTCGTTCACCACTCTGGGCTACGATGATCCTGCCAATGCCGCCTATGAGGGTAGCCAGACTATGTTCGGTGCAGGTTTCACGACCTATCTGCAGAAGAATGCTACCGGCCTCGAAACCGGTTTCCGGATCACAGCCAACAATGCCGATGATGCCGTCGTGGCTTATGACCTGACCGAGCTCTACGCTGGCGGTTTTATCACCCTGAGCGATTCATCCAGCGTCTATGTCAAATACAGTAACAAACAGTATGACTATCAGGGATTCGACACTGCCCTGAATCTGGTCCGTAACGACAGTGAGAACAATTTTGCTATCGGTTACAACTATGACCATCTCAGCGGCATGCTCAAAGGCTGGACCATGAACATCGAGTTCTCCTCTATCGACAGCGATTCGAACGCCAATCTGTTTGATTATTCTCGCCAGATCGTCACTCTCAACTGGGCAAGATACTTCCAGTAAACCAGAAAATTACCACGACAAAGCCCGCTTTGGTTATCTTGCAGCCAATAAAAGCGATAAAAGTTTAATAATCCGACATCTGTCGAGATTCAATACAACCGAAATCATCCCATCACAACACCGCTTTGGCGGAATTGTGACCACCATCACTGTCGTCAACAGCCTTTTGGCAGTATCCTGTAACTACCTGATAAATCGCTAGATTATCAGGCTGCCCGGATCGTACCCATGTATGAATATACAGTCAGGCTGGTGATACAGGTTAAACTTTAGTCAGGCAGCATTAGTTAGTTATAATATAATTGTTTGAATTGTTTACACATTGTTCGATTTTCGGTGTCACATTGGGGAGTGAGCAAGGCTCAGGCTTTCTGGAGCCACCTAACTCACTGTTAATATTAGGCTTTAATATGGTTGGCATAAAAAATGAATATACAAAATCAAAATATGATGAACAACGGGAACATTCCCGAAGGTACACAGCTGAATAAAATGCTTAAAACACGCTTCACAATCTCGCGCTCTATCGTTCGCTCTCATCTGCTGGCAGGTATTGCGTCTCTGACCGTACTGGCCAGTGGCAATGTTGTTGCCCAGGATGATTTCGTCGATTCTGTCAACGATTGGGGATTATGGGAGCTCGGCATCGAACCTGCTGCTGGCGGTCCGGTCATCGTTCCACAAGCACCCGTGAACGTGAAGACAAATAATCTACAGTTCAGACCTAACGATAACAGCAGCTTCGCAAGCGAAGTGCCCGTCGTCGTCAATAACACTAACCCAACCTCTCCACCTCCATCAGCTCCCGGTGTTGCGACTGCACCACCAGGCTCTGCTCCAGGCGGCGGCACGCTCTAAACATTATGAAACTACTGGCAACATTGGTGCTGCTCTGCAGCTCTTCGGTCTCTTTTGCAGTGACGATAGATCTGATCGACACGGCTACTGGCTCACCCTACGAATTTGCAGCCACTGCAAATCAGGCTGGATTCACCGGTACCTTCACCTCCAATCTTGCCTCTGCAACCGAAGCCATGACCGACCTTTACGGTACGAGCTACGTGTTGAGTCCGGTCGATAATGTCGATACCAGTCCTGCCTATGTCGATTTGATGTTTGGTGATGGCACGAACAATGTCAATCTGTTGAACGGTGCCGGTAGTGATCTTTCCATCTTCTTCGTAGCTGCGAATCCGCATCAGATATCGCTGACACTGTTCAACACCATCGATAACGTCGATTTCGGCACCATGGATTTCAGCAATCTGGTCTACACCGAAAACTGCATCGACAACAGTAACGATGGCATAAGTTGTGCCCCCGGTAATGCGCTGGATTATCCGATATACGAGATGAGCATCGACTTCGCCCTGTTCGGTATCACCACCGAAGAGATCGATATGATCCGCATGGATCTATCTGACAAGCGCGGCATCCCTTCACTGGTGGGTGCTAACTACACGACTTCTGCGATGGCTGTACCGCTGCCGCTTCCGGCACTGTTGCTCGCTTCCGGTCTGAGTGTGCTGGGTCTGTTCACCCGTCGTCGCAAAACTGCCTAGGGCACAGTCGGAAACAACCCTACTGTTCGTCCAGTTCCACCAGCTCCTGTTTTACCTCCAGCTGAGACAACACACCATATAACCCGGCCTGCAATGCCTCTTCTATCACCGGGTGGTAGTACGGCATCTTCAACATATCGAATACAGTCATGCCCTGCTGGATAGACCACGCGATCAGGTGCGCCAGATTTTCACCTTTGACACAGACCATGCAGGCTCCCAGTAACAGACCATCGCTCTTGTTCACATACAACCGCAGTACGCCACGGTTTTTGCCTATCATCAAAGCCCGGCTGACCGGTCCGAATGGCACCTCCGAGATGGCGGTCTGTTCTGCGTCCAGCTCATCGAGCTGTTGTCCTGTCATGGCGATGTTGGGGTCGCAGAAAGTGATCGACAACGGGGTTTTTAATCTGAACTGCTTGCAGGATTCAGACTGCAATAATCTGCTGGCATTGTAGCCTGCCACCCGGCCTTCATGACCAGCCTCGTGCAGGATGGGGCGGTCGGCATTGACATCACCGGCGATGAAGATAGCGCTCGTGCCGATCCGCATGGTGTGACGGTCATAGACCGGTATGCCTCTGTCATCCAGTTCGATACTGGTATTTTCCAGGTTCAGGCTGGACAAATTCGGCCGTCTGCCAAGACTGGCGAACACTTTATCGACTCTGGCTTCTGTTTCACCTGCACTGACGATGAGGCCCTCACCGTCTGCCTGGATGTCGGCCGCCGTTCCCAGCACCAGCGGGAACTCCTTGCCGATGATGGTTTTCGCCTGTGTGTTCACCACCTCATCACGCAGACCGGCGATACTATCCAGCTGATCGAAACCGGTGACGTTCACTCCCAGTCGATGCAATGCCTGACCGATCTCCAGTCCGATGACTCCCAGCCCTATCACTGCGATGGATTCCGGCAGGTCCTCAAGCTCGAATACGTCATCACTGGTGATGATGTGCTCTTTGTATTCATCCAAGCTCGACGGGATGACTGGAGTGGAGCCGGTCGCGATGATGATGACACTGGCGCGTATCTGTTGCTCACCCTCCTGTAGCGTGTTGTCGTCGATGAAGCTGGCATAGTCTTCCAGCAGATGATCGGGACCCAGCTCATCGGTCACACCCAGTGTTTTATCGACGAATACATCACGCAGATCCTGCACATGCTCCATCGCAGCCTCGGCATCTACCTCCAGTTCATCTGCCCCGTCGATACCTTCACGTTCGAATATCTTGCGGCGATGAAAATCTTCCGCCACCTGGATCAAGACCTTGGATGGCATACAACCGACACGCGCGCAGGTCGTACCCAGCTCACCACCATCTATCAGCACAAAATTGTCTGTGTGTTTTCTTACCTGTGATAATGCAAACAGACCCGCACTACCGGCCCCGATGATGGCTACATCTACTTCACGCATGGTTATTTTCTCCAGACGACCTGACTATGAAAATTGTAAAATTCCTATACCTGTCAGGGTTAATCACCTCACAGGACTTGGCATTATACTCACACCGGCGTATTCCAACATACTTAAACTGCCAGCCCTTTGTGTTAGCGACACTGCTACCAAGATCGGGATAACCCGATTAAACACCAACCGACGAACGGTAGATTGACATGCTTTTTTTCATAACTTAGACTCCGTCTAATCAAGTTTTGTTGTACACTTCAGCACCCAATATCCAATCGTGAATTTAAGGAGACTACAATGAGCCTAAAAGGCACAAGCACAGAGCAAAATCTGAAAGACGCTTTCGCAGGCGAATCACAAGCCAACCGTCGTTACCTGTATTTCGCAGCAAAAGCTGATGTCGAAGGTTACAACGATGTTTCGACTGTTTTCCGTTCTACTGCAGAAGGCGAAACCGGCCATGCTCACGGCCACCTCGAATACCTCGAAGAGAGTGGCGACCCGGCTACCGGCCTGCCTATCGGTCCTACCGGCGACAATCTGAAAGCGGCTATCGCTGGCGAAACGCATGAGTACACCGATATGTACCCTGGCATGGCAAAGACCGCTCGCGAAGAAGGCTTCGATGAGATCGCTGACTGGTTCGAAACACTCGCTAAAGCCGAACGCTCACACGCTAACCGTTTCCAGAAAGCTCTGGATAATATGGAAGGCTAAGCCACACTCATCATCGAGTACGGAGCTGGTCTCGACTTCTGCAGACCAGCTCCATTATCAATCACAGGAAATACACTATGCGTGAAGGCAGCTTAGAAGCACCCACGAGGCACCCGCTCGGTCACGAAACCGCTGAATTCTGGGATGAGGACGCACTGTTCACCGAGCTCGAACGTGTCTATGACATCTGTCATGGCTGTCGTCGTTGTGTCAGCCTGTGCGGCTCTTTTCCGACGCTGTTCGATCTGGTCGATGAATCATCTACCATGGAAGTCGATGGTGTCGATAAGGCCGACTACTGGAAAGTGGTCGATGACTGCTTCCTGTGTGACCTGTGTTATCTCACCAAATGCCCTTATGTACCACCGCATGAATGGAATATCGATTTTCCACATCTGATGTTACGCGCCAAAGCCATCAAGTTTAAAAAAGGCGATGTGAAAACCCGCGACAAGCTGATGACATCGACCGATACTATCGGCAAGTTCGCCAGCATCCCGGTCATCGCCCAGACCGTCAACGCGGTGAACGGCATGAAAGCCACGCGTAAATTACTGGACGCAACCATGGGTATCCACCCCGATCCCATCCTGCCGAAATACCACAGCGATACGCTGCAGAAACGCGAAGGTGATCATCGACCGCTGGCTACCGAGATAAAAACCACAGCCACCACCACCGGCAAGGTCGCATTGTTTGCTACCTGTTACGGCAACTACAACGAGCCACAACTGGGCGAAGACCTGATCAAGGTGTTCGAGCATAACCAGATTCCGGTCATGCTGATAGAAGACACGCAGTGTTGCGGCATGCCCAAACTCGAACTGGGTGACCTGGAGACCGTGACCCGACTCAAAGATGCCAATATCAAAAAGATGGCCGCACTGGTCGATGACGGCTGGGACATCATCACACCCGTACCTTCGTGTACGCTGATGTTCAAGCAGGAACTGCCACTGATGTTCCCCGATGAGGCTGATGTCATCAAAGTGCAACGTGCCATGTTCGATCCGTTCGAGTATCTGATGCTGCGTCACAAAGACGGCTTGATGAATACTGATTTTAAGAATGCACTGGGCAAGATCTCCTATCATGTCGCCTGTCACCAACGGGTACAGAAGATAGGCATGAAAACCCGGGATGCGCTCAACCTCATCCCCGACACCGAGGTGTTGCCCATCGAACGCTGCTCCGGTCACGATGGTACCTATACCTTCAAATCTGAACACCATGATACCGCCATGAAGATATGCAAGCCTGTCGTCAATCGTGTCAGACAGAGCGGTGCGGATGTCTACACCAGCGATTGCGCCATGGCTGGACACCACATCGAAGCCGGGCTTGATGATGGTTCACACCCTGAACACCCCGTGTCACTATTACGCCGAGCCTACGACCTATGAACACCAGCACCAAACTCACCCGCGACGACCTGTACAGCCTGGAAAAGTATTTCGAGATACGCGATGACTTCCGCAAGAAGATCATCGCGCATAAAGAAGACCGCAGACTGGAACTGGGTGACAACCTGGTACTGATGTTCGAGGACAAGCTCATCATGCAGTATCAGATCCAGGAGATGCTGAAAGCCGAGAAGATATTCGAATCCGACGCCATCGAAGAAGAGCTCGATGCCTACAATCCACTGATACCTGACGGCCACAACTGGAAAGCCACCATGATGATCCAGTACACAGACATCGACACTCGCCGCGTCATGCTGGGCAAACTCATCGGTATCGAAGACACCGTATGGATGCAGGTCGAAGGGCATGACAAGGTCTACCCCATCGCAGATGAGGATCTGGAACGCGATACCGCCGACAAGACCTCAGCGGTGCATTTTCTGCGCTTCGAGCTGACCCCGGTCATGATCGCAGATGCGAAAGCCGGCAAGGCGATCAACGGTGGTGTCGAACATGCGCATTACAACTATGTGCTCACGCCCATCCCGGACAATATCAGACGATCACTGGTACAGGACCTGATCTGATTCTGATCATCTGTTTCCTGTGGACGTAAAAAAACCCTCAACTGAGGGTTTTTTACGGCTTGAATCGCTCGATTATTTCGACGCGACTTTGATGATCACTTCGGTACCGACGACCTGCATGCCCTGTTCGAATTCAGGCAGGTTATTCAACTGCACATCCAGCGAAGGCAGGTCTCTCAGCTCTCCGGTGTCCACGTTATAAGCATGATGATGTGGTGCATTGTTGGAATCGTAGAAGACCCGCTCCCGGTTTATCAACACTTCATTCACCAGCCCTTTCTCAGCGAACAGCCCCATGGTGTTGTATACCGTGGCGCGTGAGACGTTGTGACCCTCGGCGTTGACACCTTCTAGGATCTTGTCAGCCGGCAGATGCTGTGCTCGCTGGAACATGAAACCTGCGATCTCGATACGCTGTCTGGTAGGGGTAATATTGTATTGATGGAGCAGTTGCACCACGCCATCCCGGTCTAAAGGAAAATTCATATCTGTGTTCATCCCGCAATTATAGCTGATTCTGTTTATCGGTTTTGCCGTCTGGCTACCATTCGTCGGGAACTACGAAAAATCGTTTATTTTTCTTGTCCTTACCGCGAGAGACAAGCTGTAATGGCAACCTGAAATCGCCTGCTGACAGTGCCCTTGTGAACCTGTCGGCAGGTAGCCAGTCATCATCACCTATCGATGGCTGCTCGACCATCCAGCCAGAGCGTATCAGCGGATAAAAATACTCACTGTCACTCGCCAGAAAGTCACCGAGCTTCAGCCATCGACTCTTCTGGTGCTGCGGATTCGCCCCATCAGGCTCATCTTGTCTGACAGACTCTCCTTCTGGGTAGAACAAGCGCCCTTTCATGATCACCGCACATTCATCGACCTCGATCCCCTGCTGCGATAATCGGCCGGCGACCCGCTCATGACGCGCAAGGATAGACTGCTTTTTTTGCAGAACGTTCATCTTCATATCCAGACGGTCCTGTTTACCGGGGCCGTGCCAGTTACATTGCTGTGCCGTATCGCCCACACCCAGATAAAACTTTATCACCAGTTCGATGTGGATAACCTTGCCCGTCTGCCGGTCCCGCACGATGCAGTCCAGTTCCCCCAGCGTTCGTCCTGCATCATGTATCTGCATGTTACGTGCGATGACATCATAGTAGCCACTGTGCTCGAACCAGTAAGCCCACAATGCTTCGAAATACTTGCCCAGACGCTTGTCCTTCTCCGACTCAACCGCTGCAATCAACTGCTCTGGCCGACTGTCCAGCTGCCGCAACCACGATTCCGAGTCCTCGCGTAGTCTGCGATACCAGTCGCTGTCATACCACCGGCAAGTCGTCGCATGCGGCAACATCAAGGGCGGCGAACCGATCGCCCACGCGAGGTCATCGACAACCGCATGGCTGAATCTCTCTGTCAAAATATGGCTTCTGTTCATCCGGCAATCATGACCTATCCATGTGTGCAGCTCAAATCGGTGTATTCACAAGCCCCCCGCTGATTGCTACCATCACTCCACCAGCCAGCTTTGCGGACACCGCTTATTTTGACCTCTGACAACCCGGACCATCGACTGCCTCTTTTCCCGCTGCACACCGTGCTGTTTCCCGGCTGCTCCCTACCTCTGCAGATATTCGAACAACGTTATCTGCGACTGGTGAAGGAGTGCCTGCGCGATAACACCGGTTTCGTCACCGCGCTGATCAGCGAAGGCAGAGAAGTGGGCGCACAACCCGTCATCTACACCATCGGTACCGAGGTGAGCATCAGCGACTGGCAGCTGCTCGATAACGGTCTGTTCGGCATCACCATCACCGCAGGTCAGCGCGTGCACATCGATACCCCCAGTGCACAACATGATGGCCTGCTCACCGCCCGCGTCTTGCCTATCGCCAGCCCCTACAACAGCGAGATTTCGCCTGTCGGATATGATGACCTGGCGGAGATGCTGACTCAACTGGGCGAACACCCTTTCGCCAGACAGACGCAGACGCTGTTGCGCTACGACAACCACGGCGAACTGAACAACAAACTGGCGTACCTGTTGCCGGTCTCCAACCAGGACAAACAACAGCTGCTCGAAATCAATGACACCCGGCTATTCAGCCAGCAACTGCGCCAACTCATCCTGCAACTGCAGAAATCCGATATCGGCTGAGCATTCATTGTAAAATGCCCGTTTTAACACAGATACGAAGGCGATAGTCATGGCGTGGTGGGGAACCCTGGTCGGTGGAGCACTGGGATACATGTTCGGTGGGCCATTAGGTGCACTGCTCGGTGCATCCCTGGGCAGCAATTTCGACCGCGGCCTGAAGAAGAATCTCAACTTCGCACCCGGTGATCAGGAGCGCGTGCAGGCCGCATTCTTCACCGCCAGCTTCTCCGTCATGGGTTACATCGCCAAAGCTGACGGCCGCGTCACGCCTGATGAGATCGCCACTGCAAAAAATATCATGGCGCAGATGCAGCTGTCCGAACAACAGCGCAAAGCCGCCATCAAACTGTTCGAACAGGGCAAACAGGCCGACTTCCCGTTTCAGGAGATACTGCAACAGTTCAGACAGGAGTGTCATGGCAGACGTAACCTGATCCAGATGTTCATCGAGATCCAGCTGGCGACAGCGATCGCCGATGGCGAGATACACCGTAGCGAACGCAACATAATCGACCAGATAGCCGATGCACTGGGTTTCAGTCAACGCGAACTCGAACACCTGATCAGTCTCGCTACTGGCGCAGCTCACGCTGGACAACCGAAAGGACTATCGCTCGACGAGGCCTACGCCATCCTCGACGTAAAGAAATCCAGCAGCGATGCAGAAGTCAAAAAAGCCTATCGCAGGTTAATGAGCCAGCATCATCCTGATAAACTGGTCTCCAAAGGCCTGCCCGAAGAGATGATAAAACTGGCGACCGAAAAAACACAGGAAATCCGCAAAGCGTACGACCTGATCAAAAACAGCAGAAAGTAATAAATTATGGAAATAACCGGCCCCCTCACCATCGGTGTACTCGACAACGACACAGGCAGTCGTGAGATCCACCTGGGTTTCAAAGACGACTTCCGCGTACTGAATACTCAACAGCAGTCAGAGACCTTCAGACAATTCATCGCCGAGATCGCCAACGAGATAAGCAAACTCGACGAGAACGATACGAACCGTCAGGGTATGTTAACCATCCTGCAGATATGCGAACAGCTCGCGCCATATGTCGAAGCCAATGAGATACCACTGGAAGAGACCATCGTGGTGACCATCGAGACGCATAACCCGTTTGGGAATATTCAGATCACTTCGATGAATTAGAAGCTTGTTTTAAGTCGGGTCAGCAGGCTCGACCAGGTTTATCCCCTCGCCGAACCGCTCAATTCCCAGGCATAAGCACAATCGAGTTCTGACAGTACGGCGATCACACCGCTCTCGCCGTCTTCCAGCATGGTCGCGACCGGGCTACGTTGTTTCATACGACGGTGTGGTGCATTCATCCAGCGGGGGCCCATCTGTAGATTTCTCGGATAGGTCGTACGCAATGCGTCGATGATGCCGAGCAATCTGACCATACGGGCAGTGATCTGCTCGTGGTCGGGAAAAGGTTCGTCTTTGCGAAATTTTTGCAGGTGGCGGCCGCGGCACAGCTCTTTGGGAAAATCCAGTAAAGCCATAATCTGGGCATTCGACATGCCCCATTCATCGACAGCGTTCATTATCTTCAGTGTCGCCATCATTCTCTGTTGTTCATTCTGCATTGCAATACTCTCTCACGCACAGCCGGTGACGATGAAATCGGCCCACTGGGCGGCTACTATCTATTATAAAATCAGGATTTTACCATGTTTCAGGGGTCAGGCAGATGACGGTCAGAAAAGTACTGCGGATGGGCGATACACGGCTTTCACGGGTCGCCAGCGAGGTGACATCGTTCGATACCACCGAGCTGCACCAACTGGTCGAGGATATGCTGGACACCATGCAGGCGGAGAACGGGGCCGGGCTGGCCGCACCCCAGATAGGTGTCGATGCGCGAGTCGTGGTTTTCGAGGTAGCAGACAACCCGCGCTACCCGGAGGCAGAATCCGTTCCGCGTACCATCTTGATCAACCCGGTCATCACGCCACTCGATGAAGAGATGCAGGCTGGCTGGGAAGGCTGTCTGAGCGTGCCCGGCATGCGCGGTGTGGTGCCGCGTCACCGGCGCATCCGTTACGCCGGCTACACAGTGGCGGGCGACAGGATAGAACGTGTTGCCAGCGATTTTCATGCCAGGGTGGTGCAGCACGAATGTGATCATCTGGATGGCATCCTCTACCCGCAACGGGTCGTCGATTTCTCACTGTTCGGTTTCATCGACGAGCTGGCCGCCAGCGGGCATTTCGAACCATCGCCCTGCGATGACCCGCCGGAATAATTCTGATAAAACCGTTGAACCGTCCGGCTATCGGCTCGTCATAGCGATATAAACCACGATATAATCGGTGATTATGGCTATCGACTATTACACGAAACCTGCACGTCTTCTCTGTCGGACGTTCTGCATCTTCAATCTCTTAATCTGGTTTTCTCTCTCAGCAGAAGCGACGACGGTATTGCCTGTCTCTCTCGAAACCATGGCTGACAGAGCAGCACTGATCTTTCATGGTCGCGCCATTTCTGACGAAGTAAAACTGGACCCCGTCAGTAAACGTGTCGCCACTTTTACGACTTTTAAAATCATCGAGAATATCAAAGGTGCAAACGATCCCACTGTGGTAGTCAAACAGATAGGCGGCCAATTACCCGGCAGCAAGATCATACACAAGATACACGGCATCCCCCGTTTCGAAGTCGGTGAAGAATATATCGTATTTTTACCGACGCCATCGCGGATCGGTTTCAGTACTCCGATCGGTTTGAGTCAGGGTAAATTCACCCTCAGCGAACACAATGGTGAAACCGTCGTCAGTAACGGCAGACATATCCAGAGCATGATGAACAGACGGGCAAACACATTTCCAGCAAGAGCAGCTATGGCAAGAAGCGCCACCAGCCTGCCGAACCTGAATCCGGTTAAGGATAACCCCACCATGTCCAGAAAAACCGACTTTATCAACGCGGTCAAACAGATGGTGACGACACGATGAGATTCGCACTCTCACTGACCATCTCACTGATCGCCTTGAGTGGTTCACTGAATGCTATCGCTGGTGGTCCACTCGCAATAGAAGGTCCCGACGGTAATACACCTGTGCGTTATAAGCAAAACCCGGTGGTTCTTAATTTCGATCAGGGCATCTTGCTCAACACCCAGACCACGAACGCAGAACCCAATGCACTGGTACTGGATGCGTTTAACATCTGGAACAGTGCCAATACCACAGCCGACATCCAGTTCTCACAAGGTATCAGTCTGCCCCAGGACATCGACTCGACAAACTACAGCACCTTGCTACCAGACGGCACCTCCAACGACCCCAGCTTCAGTGATGGCATCAACCCTGTCATCTACGATGCTGACGGTCTTGTCCTCGCTGATTTTTTAGCACCTGGCTCGAGTGCCGGAATAGCCGGTCTGAGTGCCTCGGTCTATTTCGTCAACGGTAGCGAATTCATCGAGGGTTACGTCATATTGAACGGTGACCCCGCTATCCGTAACAGCGAAGCCGATGTCCGGGTACTGGTCACACACGAGCTGGGACATTTCATCGGTCTTGACCATAGTCAGCTGGATATCAACAACACCGAGACAGATAATGGCTCACCCTCTATCTGTAGCACCTCACCCGATACCAGTTATCCGGTCATGTATCCGTTCCTGTGCAGGATAACGGGCACATTACATG
>WFUQ01000188.1 GCA_015484935.1 Gammaproteobacteria bacterium | reverse complement strand
GCAATCATGACAGTGGCACACCTTATAATCTGCTGTATCGCCCGGGCAGATGTTATCTGTTCAGTAGAAAGATGCAGGGCAGTGCGGGAGTGAATGAACGTATGCAAGGTGCAGGCTGGATCGAAGCCTGCGGTGTATTCTCGGAAGCCAGCAAGGACGCATTCGACAGCATGAGCGCAGAGGAGCTGGCGGCCGATATCGCGTCGTTGTCGATTTGAGTTCGGTGATTGCGATGACGCAAAAGGTACGTAGTGAAAATAGTGACATTCATAACTAATCGTCATTCCCGCGCAGGCGGGAATCCATGTTTGCAACGATAGCGGTTAACCACGACAACACTGTGCTGGTTATTCTGAGAAGATGATGCCGGTCTTACCATCGTTACACGCATCAAGTTCGAGGTTATGGATTCCCGCCCCACGCCTTCGCGGGGGCAAGCTCTGCGCGGGAATGACGTTTGTTTAAGGATGTTGTTTGATTGCAGATCATTTATATCCTGCACCAACACCCATCCTCAACCACCATCCACAAGCCTACTCTCACCCGGTCGTAGCCGGTCAAGACGCCAGTCACCTATGCTCGCCCGTATCAGTCGCAATGTTGGATGACCGACCGCCGCCGTCATCCGCCGTACCTGTCTGTTACGACCTTCTTTTAAAACCAGTTCTATCCAGCATGTGGGAATGTTCTGCCGTTTGCGTATCGGTGGATCACGTCGCCACAGGTTTTCCGGTTCTGCGATGCGCTTCGCTTCAGCGGGCAGGGTGAGGCCATCTTTCAGTTCGACACCATCACGCAAGCGTTGCAGCGCCTGCTCGTCGATGTCGTTTTCCAGCTGTACCCAGTAGGTTTTCGCCATCTTGTTTTTCGGTGAAGTGATGCGATCCTGTAGTTTGCCATCGTCGGTCAGTACCAGCAGACCCTCGCTGTCTTTATCGAGGCGACCGGCAGCGTAGACATCTTTGGTTTTGATGTAGTCGGCCAGAGTCGGCCGCGATTCGTGGTCAGTGAACTGACACAGCACGCCGAAGGGTTTATTGAATAACAGTATCACGCAGCTTGCAGATTCATCCAGCGGGCACGCCGACCGGCACCGGCGTTGAGCAGGTCGAACATGCGACCGAGTGCATCGCTATGTACACCCTGCCAGCGGATATCCTCTTTCGGGCCCTTGAAATCGGCATCGGTGACGATGGTGGTCAACTGCTTGGTCATCGGCAGGATGTGCTGGTGTTCTTCCAGTAGTTTCTGTATCCGGCCGGCACCCCGGAATTTCATCCTGGAGATATGTTCGATGTTCTCCATCACCAGTTCGACACTGGGGTATTTCTTCAACAGGTTCGATGCCATCTTGTAGCCGACACCGGGGATGCCTGGCACATTGTCGATCTTGTCGCCGGTCAGCGCCAGCAGGTCTGCGATCAGTTCCGGTTCGACACCGAACACGCTCTCGACATCACGATAATGCAATATCTTGTCGCGTGCGAAATCCCACCAGATATCACCCGGCCGGATCAGTTGGGTGAGGTCCTTGTCGGCACTGAGTATGGTGATGCTGAAGCCCTGTTCACGCAACCGGGTCGCCAGTGTGCCGATGATATCGTCGGCTTCGAAACGGTTGCTGGAGTAATCGGCGATACCCGCGGCCCGACAGAAGTCACGACAGTGTTTGAACTGCGCCTTGAGCTCGGCAGGGGCAGGCGGACGATTGCCTTTGTATTCCGGGTATATCTCGCGACGGTAGGAGTCGGTCTGCTTGGCATCGAACGCGCAGGCGATATATTCCGGTCTTTCGAATTCGATCAGTTGATGCAGAAACTCGGTGAAGCCGTAGATGGCATTGCAGGGGCGACCATGCGCATCGGTTATCTCATCGGAATAGGCATGCCAGCCACGGAAGATGTAGATACTGGAATCGATGAGATAGGCGCGTTTTTTTGCTGGCATGGTGTTTGTCTGTGAGGCCGCAGTATATAGGGCTGCTGTGCTGTTTTTATGACCAGGGTGAAGATTGCCACGTTGCAGCCGATATAACCATATGTAGCAGTAATTATCTGCTGATAATCGGGCTGAAAACCGGACAGAAAAACCGGGCTGAAATGACCGCACAGACGGCAGTCGCTATGGAACTCGCCTATACTCGGAGTTCCGGGTCAGGTGTTTACAGCGAATGCGCCGATATGAAAAGGTGATTGATTTTTCACCCGAGACACAATAAAAATAGCCCCCTAAAAAGGGAAGTTAACCAGATACACAAAATGAACCAAAACCATGTCTGATATTGCCAAAAAATCTGTTATCGACCTCTCCAAAAAAGGCAGCCGCCTGTTCCGCAAGGGCGAATATGTCGAGGCCGAGAGAACCTACCGTGAAGCACTCACCATAGACGAAACCAATCCCTATGTCCTGTCCGGGCTGGGTGATGTCTATCGCAAGCTCAACCGCTTCGAAGAATCAGCAAAATATTACGACATGATGCTCAAGCTCGACCCGACCAATGTGTTTGCCTTGCGCGGAGCCGGTGATGCACGACGCGGTATGCAGAACCCCGAGCAGGCGATCCCGTTCTGGTTACGTTATCTGGAGATCAACCCCAAAGACAGTCATGTCATGGTGCGCATCGCCGATGCTTTCCACAAGATGGGGCAGGAAGAAGACTCCCTGTCATTCTACGAACAGGCGCTGGAACGCACCCCGAACGATCCCTTCGCCCTGCTCGGTATGGGCAACATCTATTATGCGCGCCATGATGATGTAAACGCACTGGATAAATTCGAGCGGGTGTTAAAACAGAAACATCACAATGTCGTGGTCATGACCATGGTGGGGAATATCTACCGTCGTCGCAAAGAATTTGACCGCGCCATGGAAAACTACCAGATGGCACTGGACTTCGATCCGCAGAACAATTTCGCCCTGTTCGGGATGGGTGACTGCTATCGCGGTAAACTGGATATGGAGCAGGCGGTATTCTGGTGGGACAAGATACTGGAACATGAACCGGAGAATCAGGCCTTGTGGACGCGTGTCGGTGATGCGCTGTTGTCACTGGGCAAGCTGGAATCGGCGGCCGAGCATTACCATGCATCGCTCAAAAATGGACACGATCTTTTTGCCATATTAGGTCTGGCGAAAGTCGAACACAAACAGGGCAATCTGGACAAGGCCTTGTCATTATGTGAACAGGCACTGGAAGTCGAACAGAACAACAGCCGCGCACTCGAACTGCTCGCCAGTCTGCATGACGCAGATGGTAATGCAGAAGCAGCACAGGCGGCACGTGCACGGATAGCGAACTAGATACTTCGTACCATGTCACCATACATGATCGTCGGCCTGGCATTGTTCCTCGTCGGGGTCGTGCTGTCTGTGCTCGGTCTGTGGCGCTTGTACAGACGCCGCTATCATTCAGCCATCACACTGGAAACCACCGGCGTTTTCGTCATCGCACTGTCGATGGTATTCATCCTCATCGCCAGCAACCTCGTCATCTATAATCGTCTGGTCTACGAAACCCCCGTCGCCACCATCAGTTTCAAGCAAAAACACGCACAGTTGTTCGATGTCAGTTTCGCACCGGTCGATGCGCTGACGCAGCAGTATGAGATCGCAGGGGATGAATGGCAGCTCGATGCACGCATACTCAAATGGCATGGCGTAGCAAACGTGATCGGGCTGGATGCCAACTACCAGTTGCACCGATTGACAGGGCGTTATCGGGATATCGAACAGGAGCGTCATGCCGCCCACAGTGTGTATCGGGTCGGTCAGCAGACCGAGATAGACCTGTGGGATCTGGCGAGCGAATACCATGACTGGCTGAGCTGGATGCTCGATGCAGGTTACGGCAGTGCGGTATTCCTGCCCATGACCGATGGTGCGAAATACGAAGTCAGTGTCAGTCAGAGTGGCTTGATTGCCCGACCGGCAAACCCGCAGGCCAAAGAAGCAGTGAGTCGGTGGATAGGATTCTAGTCCGGTTCGCTGTCATCCTGATCCAGTGAGAAGGAATCATTGATCACCTTCGCAAGTTTTTCCGAAGTGAACGGTTTTTGCAGGAAGCCTCGCAGACCCTTGCCAGCGAAGCGATCCTGTACGCTCTGCTCACTGTAACCCGAGATAAGGATCACTTTGACGTCGGGGTTTATCAGCCGTAGCTGACGGAAGGTTTCTTCACCATCCATGTGCGGCATGGTCAGGTCGAGGATGATGAGATCGATCTCATTGCCTCTGTGTTTGTATAGCTGCATCGCTTCCTTGCCGTCCGATGCGGTGAGTATCTGTTCGATGCCGGCATCGCCCAACATCATCGAAGTGATCTCACGGACACTCTCCTCATCGTCTACGATCATGACGCGCTGGATACCGCAGTCCCGTAATGCAGATTCATCTGCATCGTCTTCTTTGCTGTAGGTGAAGTCCTTCACCGGTAGCAGCACCCGGAAGGTCGTGCCGCGGTTGGGTTCGCTGTAGAGTTTGAGTGCGCCATTATGACCACGGATGATACCGAGTACCGCACTCATACCCAGACCTCGTCCGGTAAACTTGGTGGTGAAGAAGGGGTCAAATATCTTATCGATCGTCTTTTCATCCATGCCGCAGCCGGTGTCAGAAACCTCGATAAAAACAAAATGCCCGGGCGGTGTGTCTTCAGCACGCAGACAATGTGCAAGGTAATCTTCACCTGCTTCCATCACGCCGGTGCGTATGGCGATGACACCGCTGCGGTTTTCGATCGCTTCGTTGGCATTGGTGATCAGGTTCATGAGCACCTGCTGTATCTGGGATTCGTCAGCCTCGACCATCGGCAGGTTGTCCATCAATGACAGGTTCAGCACCACGCCTTTGTTTAAACTGACTTCAAGGATGTTGATGATGCTTTCGACAAACAGGCTCACATCCAGTGGTTTGACGATGAACTGACCGTGTCCGGAATAGGCGAGCATCTGTTTGCACAGGTCTGCCGCTTTCTCGGATGCAGCTACGACCTTGGTCAGGTGTTGTTGTACGGCAAGCGTATCGGTTTTACATTTGGTGATACCGAGAGAGGCGTGACCCATGATCGCGGTCAGGATATTGTTGAAGTCGTGTGCGATACCGCCCGCGAGTACCCCCAGGCTTTCGAGTTTCTGCGTATGTTGGAGCTGTTGCTGCATCTGTTCCTGTTCGCGTTCGCGCACCAGTTGTTCAGTGATGTCTGCCGAGATACCGACCAGTGCATAGACGTTGCCGTCAGGATCGTGTACCGGTACTTTAGTGGTATGGAAAGTGTGTCGCTGACCTTCATGATCGGTAAACGATTCACGAGAAGAGGTGGTCATATCTTTATCGAAGCAGGCGCGGTCAGACAGCATGCATTGCTGTGCCAGCTCATCAGGCAGAACTTCAGAATAATGATCGACTTCGATGAAGTGTTCTTCGGTGATTCCGACTTTCGTGCAGAATGCGTTGTTGACGAACATGACCTTGCGGTCTTTATTCAACATAAAAATGCCCACGGGGGCGTGGTCCATAATCAAACGCATCAGCTGCCATTGCTCTTCCATCTGAGCGGCATGGGTCTGTTCTATCTGTTCGATCTTGGCGACGGCCTGCTCTGTAAGCGGGATGATGCGCTGCGCAAGCACGGTGTCTTTGTGACTGAAGGCGGCAGGTTTCGACGAGGTGAGTATCAACATACCGCGCATCAGTGGCAATCGCAGAGGCAGGTGCATGGCCGAGCAGATACCCTCGGCTGACACATCCTGCCACTCGGGTATGCGGGAGACATCGAACGCATTAAGTATGCCGCCATCCAGTACCCGGTTGAATCCCTTGTGTACTGGAAACGCAAGGCCGTTTTCTGCTACCAGTTTGTCGCCATGAGGCTGTAGAACCCAGCAGTCATCACAACCGACCAGTGAACGAAAGGTATCGCGCAAGATGGTGAGCACTTCATCGTGAGTGCTTGCCCCTACCAATGCAGAGACACCGTTCAGGATGGCATCACTTTCCTGGCGGTGCTCACTTTCCTTGCGGCGGGCCTGCTCGAGGTGTAGCAGGGTCTCCTGTAGGTATTCCGAGTGTCGTCGAGTAGGCATGAAGTCGCAGCGCTCAGTCTTTAGTGAATACCACGACAGATATCATCAGGTTGCCATGACGATTAATACCGTCGATGAAACAACCCTGTTCGCCGAAAGTAAACATGCCATGAAAGGGAGTTCGACCAAGCGCATCGTTGAGACCATCGGTGACATCATCCATGCGGTCGCGGATGCCCAGCATGCAACCGGCGCAATACACCACAAGTGAACCGGCGATCTGGTCCGGGTTCCAGTTATGGCGTTCGAGTATACCTCTGGCGACTGCACCGGCACGGGTGCTGAGACTATCAGCCGAGCCTGACATGAGAGTGATCTTCTCACCCGATGGTATGCTGGAGAACAGGCGGATAGCACCATCATCGAGTACCTGCTCCGGATGGAGCAGGGCGTAGTAGGGAACATGTTCGATCTGTCCGGCTTCTTTGCCGAAAGGGTGGAAGGTCGAGGCTTGCAGAATGTTACCACCTGAGAGCTGGTCTTCGATAAGGCCATCGGTCCAGTCGTTATAGACCTGCGCTGCCGGTCTGTCATCGATGCTGTAGACGATACGACCATCGGCGCCGGTCACAGTGCCGCTGTGGTCAGTCGGGGCGTAGCCGCTGTGGAACGAGATACCGACTTCGCATTGCGGATACATAGCGATAAGCAGGACACCATCCGTCTGCACACGGCCAGCGCCGAATTGCCACCAGTTTCCGGCGATCTCATTATCCGCACTGCTACCACCTATGACGGGAACATGCTCGCCGATGACAGAAGAGATGCCTTTGAGTACGGCCTCTTCGCGTCCCGGTGCTGCACTGAGCCAGACCATGATCGGTAATTCACCCGCGCGATCAGCATCGTCGATAGCGTTATGCATGGCCTGTGCAGCAGCAACTTCAGGCGCGTCATTCTGATCGACCAGACCGACACCGAAGTCACCGGTGTCATCGGCAAAGGCGGTCAGGTTCAAGCCATAGCCATCGGCAGAATGAAAACCCGAATTATCCATCGAACCGAGGCAAGATGATACGCCAGTTATCTTGCAGCCCGCAGGTGCCAGTTCAGTGAGACGATCATACAGAGCTCGTGCCGAGTAAGCGGCGCTGGCACTGCATATGACTAGAACAGGGTCATGCTTGAGTTGTTCAGCTAGCTGTTGCCATGCCACATCTGCCGCCGCGGCAGAATCCTGAAGTGTGCTACTGCCAGTGGCTATTTCCACGATAGGGTATCCAGATTGTATGGGGGAGTGCGCGGGCAAGTTAACCGCGCAAGAGGGTATAAGAACAGTGACACTGTAGCCGGCATCGAAGATCCTGTAGAGAGTAGGCTCGCACCGAGTTTAACCAAATCGTGATACAGATAGAAGAGGTATTGATGAGAATAATGACACTGCCTGTTCGTAGTTGTTATTATCTCTTGCGTCTGCTGATCAAGCACTTGTAGAGAAACGATATGATGATATATGAGACTGTCACAGATAATAGAAGTGTCCAGGAGTGTTACTACCCCCCTGTTTAGGGGGGTGACGATTTGTTTTTCTTGGACTACAGTGAGAAACAGTTTCGGTAGAAATGTGGTTATTCCTAGCTCATTCACTCAGATGAGCGACACCTAGCTGCTTTGGCTTGGTGAATATATGGTGTGTATAGCAAGCGAATAGGCGTTCATTTTTCTATACACACACCGTGATAACAGATCTAGAGTATGGGTGATCTTAACTGATTAATCTGCCAGTAAAGGGGGGAGTGATGAGAAAAATAAAGATATTTATCGTTTGTGTATTTTTATCCATTTTTGCTTCGGGGTGTGCAACATCTGGTGGAGGTAGACATGCTCATTTGAAAAAACCTTGGAGGCTGGATAAGGCGAGTTTTGCTTCCTGTTCGAGTGACAAGATGGTCTGTTGGGCGACTCCAGGCATGGCCAAGTCAGGTGACGTTGAAGAATTGAAGGAGTTGAAAAAAATTACAATTGCTCATTTTTTCCTAATGGCAGAAAATAACGATTGGGTAACAAAATATAATCAAGTTGGTGCAACAGTGCACAATATGGCCTCGAAAGAAGCCATCCTTAAAGCAACTAATGAAATTTACAATCATTTGAAAAAGAAATTAACCGAGTCAGGTTATGAAGTTGCAATTCTAAATAGAGATAAGATTCTTAGTCATCCTGTTTACCTAGAAAATCAAGGTTCCATCTCGACAAACAAGGGCTTTAGGTGGGATATGTACAAGCTTGACTCCAAAGGTGTGAATTACACGGGTGCTGTTCCAGAAGGGGTTAACAATGCAGATCTTAAATCAGGCTGGGATAGAATCGGACAAATGTGGCGTGATATCGCTGGTAGTGATTCGTTGGTGCTTAACATACCCTTATTCGTGAGCTTTGTTGATCCAGTGGCTAGTGGGCAATCTAACACAGTTACATTTACCGTCAGACCACATATGGAGTTTTACACCAATCCGATATATGGTGTGCCAGCTCTCGGTGGTCCAAGTGGCAGCAGTGTTATTTTCGACAACAGAGTAATAAATAAAGAAGACGGTTATTTCAATTTCAACAAAAAATCCGTTGAATACGGTTTTCAATTTACAGCAACACCCGATGAGCAGAAATACATCAGGG